>NZ_BCSQ01000006.1 GCF_001570945.1 Janibacter anophelis NBRC 107843 | reverse complement strand
CCCCCCCGCCGATCGCGTCCACCGGCGGGGAGGCGACGAGGACGCGCGTCATGTGGCGGCGAGGCGCCGCAGCGAGAAGTCGGGCAGTCGCTCGCCGACCCCGAGGAGCTCGGCGATCGCGGCCTCGGCACGCTCGGCGGCGTGGCCGTCCCCGTAGGGATTGACGGCGTTGGCCATGCTCTCGTACTCGTCGACGTCGTCGAGGAGATGGTTGACCTCGAAGCGGATGCGGTCGAGCTCCGTGCCCACGAGCCGGACGACCCCGGCATCGATCGCCTCGGGACGTTCGGTGCTGTCCCGCATGACGAGGACCGGCTTGCCGAGACTCGGGGCCTCCTCTTGCACGCCCCCGGAGTCGGTGAGCACGAGCGTGCTCGCGGCGAGCACGGTCGTGAACTCGTGGTAGCTCATCGGCTCGGTGAGCACGACGTTGGGCAGACTATCCAGCACAGGGGCGATGACGTCACGAACGACGGGGTTGCGGTGCATCGGCAGGACGACCCGGAGATCGGGGCGCTGCCGAGCGAGGCTCGCGACGGCCTCCATGGCCTCCTCCATGCGATTGCCCCAGGACTCGCGACGGTGCGTCGTCACGAGGAGGAGGGGCCCATCGGCGGCGATCGCCTCGGCGACGCGCTCGTCCTGGATCGTCGCGGGCACGGCGGTGGCGCGTCGGAGCGCGTCGATCACGGTGTTGCCCGTGATGACGATCTCCGAAGGATCGATGGCCTCGTGGAGGAGATGACGACGCGCCCGCTCCGTCGGGGCGAGATGTAGCGTCGAGATCGGCGCGGTCAGTCGCCGGTTGGCCTCCTCGGGGAAGGGGGTGTTGATGTCCCGGGTTCGCAGCCCGGCCTCGAGGTGCACCACGGGGACCCGGGCGTAGAAACCGGCCAGAGCCGCGGCGAAGGCGCTCGTCGTGTCGCCCTGCACCATGACGGCGTCCGGCCGGACCTCTTCGATGAGCTCGGTCACGCGGTGGATCGCGAGCGCCGTGATCTGCGCGACCGTGGCACCCGGTCGCATAAGGTCGAGGTCGTGCTCGGGCGCGATGTCGAAGAGCGAGTTGACCTGATCGAGCATCTCCCGGTGCTGCCCGGTGACGGCCACGAGGGGCTCGAGCCGCGTGCTGCGCTCGAGCTCCTTGATGACGGGTGCCACCTTGATGGCCTCCGGACGCGTCCCGTAGACGCACATGACTCGCGGTGTACCCATGTCCCCTTGCACTCTCGGACCCGTTGCGGAGCGGTCGCCACGTGGCGAGCCTTCGGAGAGGCTACCCCCTTCGCCCAGGTCAGAGGCGCAGGTGGTGAAACAAGGTCCCCAAGTGCATAGACGCGCCCGGTCCGTCGATCCGCTGCATCGTCCTTGTAATCTCCGCTCGTGACATCGCATCGGCGCTCCGCGCCCCGTCAGGACATCCAGGCACTCAGAGCGCTGGCGGTCGTCGCCGTCGTCGCCTTCCACGCCGGGATGCCGCTGCCCGGCGGCTTCGTCGGAGTCGACGTCTTCTTCGTCATCAGCGGCTATCTCATCGTCGGGCTCCTGGCCCGCGAGCTCATCGACGACGGACGCATCAGCTGGCGCAGATTCCTCGCCCGTCGTGTGGCGCGACTGCTGCCCGCGGCACTGCTGACCGTCGGTGTGACAGCGCTGGCCCTGCTGCTCCTCGTCGACGCGGTGACCGCCGGGCCGGCGCTCGCCGACCTGGCCGCGGCCAGTGCCTACGCGGCGAATCTGTGGTTCATCGCGAACAGGGTGGGGTACTTCGCCGAGGACGAGCCGTCTCCAGCCCTTCACTTCTGGTCGCTCGCGGTGGAGGAGCAGTTCTACCTCTTCGTCCCGCTGGCTCTCATGCTCGCGTGGCGGGTCAGAGCCTCTCTCCGTTGGGTGGGTGGCTGTCTTCTCGTCCTGACCGCGGGATCGTTCGCACTGTCCGTCGTGGTCACCCCGATCCTGCCGTCCCTCGCGTACTACGGCCTGCCGACCCGGGCCTGGCAGCTGGGGCTCGGAGCGTGCCTCGCGCTCGTGCCGCTGCACCGGAGGATGTCTCCCCGCTTCAGGCCCTGGGCAGCAGTTCTGGGCAGCGTGGCGGTCTCATGGTCGATCTTCACCCTGGACGCGTCTTGGGCCTATCCGGGCTGGGTCGCGATCGTTCCCACCGCGGGAGCAGCCCTGCTGCTCGCGGGAGGAGATCCGCAGTGGAGCACGAGTACGAGCCTGAGCGCGCCGCGGAGGTCGTTCCCCAAGGTCATCATATTGCTCGGCGATGTCTCGTACTCGCTCTACCTCTGGCACTGGCCCGTGCTCGTCATCCCGACCCTTGCCTCCGGTCAGCCCCTGACGGTGTGGGAGACCCTGGGTGCGGTAGCACTCTCGGTCCTGCTGGCCGGCCTCACGTATCGCTATGTCGAGCAGCCCACCCGGCGTGCCGGAGCATGCAGCCAGAAGCCGTGGCGGCTCGTCTCCTTCGGCGTGGTGACCTCGATGGTCGTGGCTGGGGTGCTGGCCGTCGTCCCGGCCGCCTTCACCCTGACCTCGACGGAGACCGTGCCGACCTTTGTAGGCGGACAGATTCCTGAGCGTCTGGAGGCGCCACGCGCGGTGCCGCTGAACATCTCGGACAGTCTCGCGAGCCCGTCGCGAGCGGCGATCTTCAGCGGCTGCACGGACCTCACACCGACCGACGACGAGGCTCAGCTCGAGCGCTGCCGCGGGGGCGACACCGACGGGTCCGCAGCCAGCGTCGCTCTTATCGGGGACTCCCACGCTGGTCATCTGCAACCGACACTCGACGAGATCGGCGAGGACGAGGGCTTCACCGTCGATACGTACCTCCGCAACGCCTGCCCCGTGTTTGCCGCACCCATCACCCACTACGACTCAGGACGTCCTCATCCCGAGTGTCAACCATGGCGGGAGGATCTCCTCATGGGGCTACGCGCTGTGCCGCCCGACGTCATCGTCGTCTCCCACAACGACGCGGGATACTTCGATGACCTCGGTGTCGCCCCCTCGGTTGACGAGTGGCTCGGGTGGGAACGAGAGCTCATCAATGACCTGCCGGACGTCCCCGTGCTCATCGTCTCCGAGACGCCCCACTGGGTCCGCTCTCCCGCGACGTGCCTGGCCGAGAACCTCGACGACGTCGCTCCATGCTCGTTGCCCGCCGACGGTGCTTACCCTTTCGACCACGCCGCACTGCTAGGCGCAGACCTCGACGCGGGTCGGGAGTCGCCGGTAGGGGTACTCGACGGTCACGATCTCGTGTGCGCCAACCGCTGCTACGCGATCGCCGGATCCATCCTTCTCTACTCGGATCGGGACCACCTGACCGACACGGGGGCACGTGCCCTGGCGAAGCGCTTCCAGACCCGCTGGGAGGCCTCGGGGATTCCGGTTCCGTGAAGCTCAGCGCGGATAGGGTGACCGCGTGAGCAGCGAGACAGTGCCCCGGATCCTCGTCGTGTGCACGGGCAACGTCTGCCGCTCGCCCTACATGGAGCGGGTCATCCAGCAGGTCGTCGACAAGGCGTGGGGGGCCGGTGCCGTCGAGGTCCACAGCGCTGGGACGGGAGCCCTCGCCGGGCGGGGTATGGACCCAGGCACCGAGGAGATCCTCCGATGCGCCGGGGTGAGGACAGAGGGATTCAAGGCCCGGCAGCTCGTCAAGGACCACGTCGCGTCCTCCGCGCTCGTCCTCACCGCCACCCGGGCTCACCGGGGCCCTGTCGCCTCACTCCACCCGCGAGCCTTGCGTTACACCTTCGCGCTCGGCGACTTCGTCCACCTCGCCTCGAGCCTCCCCGACGAGAAGATGCCCCGCACCGACGACCCCGCGAAGTGGCTGAGCGAGATCACCCAGGGCGTCGCCCAGCGCCGCGGTCTCGTTTCCCCGAGGGACCCTGTCGAGGTTGACGTCACTGACCCATTTCGGCGCGGTCCGGAGGTCTTCGCGCAGATGTCTCGTGAGGTCGACTTGCTCCGCCCCGGACTCGAGCGCGCGCTGGGTGGCCACCGGACGCGCTGAGCCGACAGGAGCCCGGTGGCTCTCAGACCTTGTGGCCTCGGGCGGTCCGGGTCCGGCGACGCAGTGACGTCTCCGAGGTGTCTGCCGGTGGGAGCGCCTGGTAGCCCTCGCCGTAGTAGCTGTAGGCGTCGACGCCCTTCGTCGGGATGCGGTTGACGATGATCCCGAGGACCGAGGCGTTGACGCGGCCGAGCGCCTCGAGAGCGCGCGAGAGGTGCTCCTTCTTGATGACGCCCGACCCGGCGACGAGGATCGTGCCGTCGCAGATGCGGCCGAGCACGGCGGCGTCGGTGACCGGCAGGACCGGCGGGGCGTCGAGGAGGACGTAGTCGAAGCGGCGCTCGAGCTCGTCGAGCGTGTGGCGCATCTGGGGCGACCCGAGCAACTCGCTGGGGTTCGGGGGGATCGGGCCGGCACCGAGGATCTCCATCCGGCCGGTGCCGAAGGGCTGGAGAACGTCGTCGAGGTCGGCCTCGCCGATGAGGACGTTTGTCAGCCCGACAGTGCCGTCCATGCCGAGGTAGTCGAGCAGCCGGGGGCGACGCAGGTCGGCCTCGATGATGCAGACCGAGCTCCCGGCCTCGGCCATCGTCACGCCGAGGTTGGCGGCCGTCGTCGTCTTGCCCTCACCAGGCAGCGACGAGGTCACGGCGATCGTGCGGATCTCGTGGGCCGCGTCGACGAACTGGAGGTTCGTCCGCAGCGCCCGGAATGCCTCCGCGCGCACGCTGTGCGCGTCGTCCTGGACGACGAGCGGGTGCTTCGGGGCCTGGGAGTCGAAGTGGATGGCACCGATGATCGGCTCGTTGGTGACCTCCCGGACCTCCTTCTCCGTCTTGACCGAGGTGTCCTGCATGTCCCGGACGAGCGCCAGGACGAGGCCGAGCAGGAGGCCCAGGACACCGCCCAGGGCGAGGTTGAGCAGCGGGTTGGGGCTGACCGGGACGGTCGGTACGGCAGCGGGACGCGTCACGGTGACAGTGATCGGTGCGGAGCGGTCGCCACGGGAGGTCTCGATCTCCCCGACGGTTCGGATGAACTGGTCCGCGACCCCCTCCGCGATGTCGGCGGCGGTCTGCGGGTCGTTGTCGCGGACAGCCACCTCGATGAGCACCGTGTCCAGCGGCACGTTCGTCGTCACCCGCTGCTCGAGGACCTCCGAGGGGACGTCGAGCCCGAGCTCGTCGATCACCGGGTCGAGGACGACGGGGCTCTTGATCACGTCGGCATAGGACTTCACGCGCTGTTGGGTGAAGCTGCTGCCCTGCAGCAGGGAGTCGGCACCTTCAGATGCCGACGTAGAGACGAAGAGGGCGGTCTTCGACTCGTAGGACTTGGGAGCGAGGATCGTGTACGCCGCGGCGGCACCGATGGTGAGCAGCAGGGTCAGCGCGATGACGGGCCAGCGCTTCCGCAAGATCCGGAAGTACTCCTGCAGCTCCATCGGTGTCCCTTCGTCATCGCCCCCCCCCGCGTCAGAGGACGCGCGAGGCTTAAGGGACAGTATCGCGCGCGGCTGCAGCGCGTGGGCGCAGGGTGCAGTGGGGAGGGCGGACACACATTGCCCTGGCGGTGCTGGACTTGACGAAGGGGGGTGCCCCGGCCGGTCGGCCGGGGCACCCCCCTTCGCTCGTCTGGGTCGACGATCACAGGCCGTCGATGATCCCGTTGAGGGTCGCGGACGGCCGCATCGCGGCCGAGGCCTTCTCCGGGTCGGGGCGGTAGTAGCCGCCGAGGTCCACGGCGTCGCCCTGGGCGCCGATGAGCTCGCAGGTGATCTTCTCCTCGTTGCTGCGCAGCGCCTCGGCCACCTTGGCGAAGCGCTCCGACAGCTCGGCGTCGGTGGACTGCGCCGCGAGCGCCTCGGCCCAGTAGAGGGCGAGGTAGTAGTGGCTGCCGCGGTTGTCGATGCTGCCGAGCTTGCGCGCGGGGGACTTGTTCTCGTCAAGGAACCGCGCGATGGCCTCGTCGAGGGTGTCGGCGAGGACCTGCGCCTTCGGGTTGTCCTGCGTCGTCGCGAGGTGCTCGAGCGAGGCGCCGAGCGCGGAGAACTCACCGAGGGAGTCCCAGCGCAGGTAGTTCTCCTTGACGAACTGCTGCACGTGCTTGGGTGCGGAGCCGCCGGCACCGGTCTCGAAGAGCCCGCCGCCCGCGAGCAACGGGACGATGGAGAGCATCTTGGCGCTCGTGCCGAGCTCGAGGATCGGGAAGAGGTCGGTGAGGTAGTCGCGCAGGACGTTGCCCGTCACGGAGATCGCGTCCTTGCCGGCGCGGATCTGCTCGAGGCAGAAGGTCACGGCCTCGACGGGCGGCAGGATCTTGATCTCCAGGCCCTCGGTGTCGTGCTGCGGGAGGTACTCCTCGACCTTGGCGATGATCTGCGCGTCGTGCGCGCGCTGCGCGTCGAGGTAGAACACCGCGGGGGCGCCGGTCGCACGGGCCCGGGTGACGGCGAGCTTGACCCAGTCCTGGACCGGGATGTCCTTGACCCGGCTCATCCGCCAGATGTCGCCCTGCTCGACCTCGTGCTCGAGCAGGACCTCACCGGCGCCGTTGGTGACGGTGACGGTGCCGGCCTGCGGGATCTCGAAGGTCGTCGGGTGGGAGCCGTACTCCTCCGCCTTCTGCGCCATGAGGCCGACGTTGGGCACGGAGCCGATGGTCGCCGGGTCGAGGGCGCCGTTGCGCTTGTGCTCCTCGATGACCGCGGCGTACATCGGACCGTAGGAGCGGTCGGGGATCATCGCGAGGGTCTCCTGCTGACCACCCTCGGCGTCCCACATCTGGCCGGAGTCGCGGATGACGACGGGCATGGAGGCGTCGATGATGACGTCGCTCGGGACGTGCAGGTTGGTGATGCCCTTGTCGGAGTCGACCATGGCCAGGGCCGGTCGCTGCGAGGACAGCGCCTCGATGTCGGCGCGGATCTCGTCGCGCGTGTCGGCCGGCAGCTGCTCGATCTGGGTGTACAGCGAGGCCAGGCCGTAACGCAGGTCGACCTCGGCCTCGGCGAAGGCGTCGGCGTGCTTGTCGACGAGGTCACCGAGCCAGGCAGCGACACCGTGGCCGAAGAGGATCGGGTCGGAGACCTTCATCATCGTGGCCTTGAGGTGGAGCGAGAGGAGCAGTCCGTCCTCGCGGGCCGCCTCGATCTGCTCGGCGTAGAAGGCGCGCAGCGCCGCGGCGGACATGAAGGTCGCGTCGACGATCTCCCCCTTCGTCACCGGGACGGAGTCCTTGAGCACGGTCTCGGTGCCCTCGGAGGTCAGGGTGATCTTCAGGGTGTCGTCGGCGGGCGCGACGACCGACTTCTCGTTGCCGTAGAAGTCGCCGCCGCTCATCGACGCGACGCGCGCCTTGTTGTCGGCGGTCCACGGGCCGAGGCGGTGCGGGTGCTTCTTCGTGAAGTTCTTCACCGCGAGGGGGGCGCGGCGGTCGGAGTTGCCCTCACGCAGCACGGGGTTGACGGCTGACCCGAGCACGTTGGCGTAGGCCGCGGCGACCTGCTGCTCCTCGTCGGTGGCGGGGGAGTCCGGGTAGTTCGGCAGGTCGTAGCCCTGGCCCTGCAGCTCGGCGATGGCCGCCTTGAGCTGCGGCACGGAGGCCGAGATGTTCGGCAGCTTGATGATGTTGGCCTCGGGCGTCTTGGCCAGGTCGCCGAGACCGGCGAGGTTGTCGGCGACGCGCTGCTCGTCGGTCAGGCGGTCGGGGAACTGGGCGAGGATGCGGCCGGCGAGCGAGATGTCGCTGGTCTCGAGCTCCACCCCGGTCCCGGAGGTGAAGGCCTGGACGATCGGCAGGAGCGAGTAGGTCGCCAGCGCCGGCGCCTCGTCGATCTTGGTCCAGATGATCTTCGCGGTCATGTGTGTCCCTCCGTGGGGTGTGGGGTGCGTCTCCCCGGGATTCTCCCACGGCACCGTCGCGCCCGGTCCACAGCACCTGACGGCAGGCAGGGCGAAGGGGAGCGCGCGCCCCGCAGACCAATCGCGTCTGGGACTGGTCAGGTTGGTAAAGGATTGGTAATGTCCGTCGAGGGTTCTCGGACGGGGAGATCCACGACCCCGGGGCCGGTGGAGTCGCTGGCCCCCGACCAGTCGCTTCGGGGAGGCGAGCGCGTGCACGTCGAGGTCTTTGTGTTCATGGGGTGGGCGTCCGCGCCCGCCATCGCCTATGGCGCGAGTCTGGCACTGCTGCGACGTTCGGTGCGCCAGGGGGCGCGAACCAGCACCACTGCTGCCGACCGGCTCGACGAGATGCGCCGCCGCCCCACGACGGCTGGCGCCCGTGGCCGGATGGCCGAGGCCGTGCGCCTTGCCGAGGGGCCGCTCCCCTCGCGACTGCCTGCCCGCCGGGGCTGATCGTGGTCGGCCTCGCGCGCGCCGTCGACGACGTCGGCAGTGGCCGGGCCGCCCTGCGCCCCTTCCGGGCCTTCCTCGCACTCGTCGATCTCGTCGTCATCGTGTGGGCGACCTTCGGCGCGCAGGTGGTGCGCTTCGGCATCGACGGCCGCACCGACGTGGCCGCGAGCTCCGACAACTTCTCGGTGAGCTACACCAGCTTCAGCCTCGGGCTGGCCGCCGTGTGGTGGATCGCGCTGCGCTTCCACGGCGCGTACGACGTCCACCTGCTCGGTCACGGCGCGGCCGAGTACCGGATCCTCATCGTCGCCTCGCTGCGTGTCTTCGCCGCAGTGGCGATGCTCGCCTTCGCCCTGCAGGTCGACGTCGCCCGCGGCTACATCCTGCTCGCCCTGCCGGCCGGTGTCATCGCCCTGTGGGCGGCTCGACGGGTGGCCCGGACCTGGCTCGGCCGGCGTCGCGTCGAGGGCGACCTGTCCCATGACGTGCTCCTCGTCGGGGAGTGCCACACCGTGGGGCACCTCGCCGACACCTTCGCCACCGTGCCCGAGGCCGGCTACCGGGTGATCGGGGCCTGCACCTCGGGCGAGACGCCCGGCATCGCCGGCGTCCCCCTGCTCGGTGCCGAGCGCGAAGCGGCCAGGGTGGCCATCGAGCTCGGGGTCGACATGGTCGCCTGCGCCGACATGCACACCCTGGGGACCGGCGGGCTGCGCCGCCTCGGGTGGGCCCTCGAGGGCAGCGGCATCGAGCTCGTCGTCTCTCCCGGGTTGACCGAGATCGCCGGCCCCCGCGTGCTGACTCGTCCCGTGGCCGGGCTGCCGCTGCTGCACGTCGAGGCGCCGAAGTTCGACGGTCCGCGGCTCGCCCTGAAGTCGACGATCGACTGGTGCGGAGCGCTCGTGCTGATCGTCCTCTTCGCGCCGCTGATGCTCGTGGTCGCGGCCGTGATCAAGCTCTCGGACGGCGGGCCGGTGTTCTTCCGTCAGCAGCGGGTGGGGCTGGACGGCAACGCCTTCATGATGACGAAGTTCCGCTCCATGGTGACTGACGCCGAGGCGCGGTTGCAGGACCTGCGCGACAAGGTCAGGGACGATGCGGACGGCCCGCTCTTCAAGGACCGGGACGACCCGCGGATCACCCGGGTGGGGCGGTTCATCCGTCGGTACTCCATCGATGAGCTGCCCCAGCTCTTCGACGTCATCGCCGGCAAGATGAGCCTCGTCGGGCCCCGTCCGCCGCTGCCCAGTGAGGTCGCACAGTACGAGGGCGACGTGGGCCGGCGACTCCTGGTGAAACCCGGCATGACCGGGCTCTGGCAGGTCAACGGACGCAGTGACCTCTCCTGGGACGAAGCCGTCCGGTTCGACCTGTACTACGTGGAGAACTGGTCGGTGGCACAGGACCTGATCATCCTCTGGCGCACGTTGCATGCCGTGCTGGCGTCAAAGGGCGCGTACTGACGCCTGTCCGCGTCGTGCGGCGGACGGTCCCGACCGGAGGGACCTCCTGAGCGCAGCCACGTCCACCCGATACGCTGACCGCGCCCGACCAGCGCTGAGTTGATCGGAGCGGTCCGTAGTCAGGAAGGGGCGGGTGTACGTGAGCGCAGTGTCGGGACAGGGGGGAACCCCAGCTGGTCGTCGGGTGATGGTCACCGGGGGTGCCGGGTTCATCGGCTCGCACATCAGTGAACGTCTCCTCGACCAGGGGCACGAGGTGCTCGTCGTGGACAACTTCTATTCGAGCTCACGACGCAACCTGGTCCACCTGATCGACCACCCCAACTTCGAGCTCATGCGGCACGACGTGACCTTCCCCCTCTACGTCGAGGTCGACGAGATCTACCATCTCGCGTGCCCGGCGAGCCCGATCTATTACCAACGCGACCCGGTCCAGACGACGAAGACGAGCGTGCACGGCTCGATCAACATGCTCGGCCTGGCCAAGCGGACAGGGGCCAAGATCCTGCTGTCGTCCACCTCGGAGGTCTACGGCGACCCGCAGGTCCACCCGCAAACCGAGGACTATTGGGGCAATGTCAACCCGATCGGCATCCGCTCCTGCTACGACGAGGGCAAGCGGTGCGCCGAGACCCTCTTCTTCGACTACCGCCGACAGCATGACCTGGGCATCAAGGTGGCCCGGATCTTCAACACCTACGGTCCACGGATGCAGCCGAACGACGGGCGGGTCGTCTCCAACTTCATCGTCCAGGCGCTGGCCGGTGACCCGATCACGATCTACGGCGACGGCAGCCAGACGCGTTCGTTCTGCTTCGTCGACGACATGGTCGACGGGCTCATGGGACTCATGGCGACAGACCACGACGTGACGGGCCCGATCAACATCGGCAACCCGGTCGAGTTCACGATGCTGGAGCTCGCCGAGCTCGTCCTCGAGCTGACCGGCAGCGCGTCGCAGATCGAGCACCGCCCGCTCCCGCAGGACGACCCGACGCGCCGTCGCCCAGACATCACCCGAGCGAGGGACACCCTGGGGTGGGAGCCGCGAGCGCAGCTGCGCGACGGGCTCGAGCGCACCATCGAGTACTTCACCGCGCTGCCGGCGTCCTGAGTCGGTTCACCGCGACGCTTCGCCGAGCAGGTGAGGACCCCTGGGCACCTGCTGACACAATGACGCCCATGACGAGCCCCGCTCCCGCGCAGCCGCGCATCCTCTCCGGGATGCAACCCACCAGCGACTCCCTGCACCTGGGCAACTACCTCGGGGCGCTCGTCAACTGGGTGGGCCTGCAGGAGGACTTCGACGCGTACTACTTCGTCGCCGACCTGCACGCTCTGACGGTGCCGACCGACCCGGCCGACATCACCCGCCGCAGCCGCGTCACCGCGGCCCAGTACATCGCCGGCGGCGTCGACCCCGAGCGCTCGGCGATCTTCTGCCAGAGCCACGTGCGCGAGCACACCGAGCTCATGTGGGTCCTGGCCTGCCAGACCGCCTTCGGCGAGGCGAGCCGGATGACGCAGTTCAAGGACAAGACGGCTCGTGGGCACAACGCCAACGTCGGCCTCTTCACCTACCCGATCCTCATGGCGGCCGACATCCTGGTCTACGACGCGGCCCGCGTCCCGGTCGGCGACGACCAGCGCCAGCACCTCGAGATCACCCGCGACCTCGCCGAGCGCTTCAACACCCGCTTCGGCGACACCCTCGTCGTGCCCGAGCCGCACATCCTCAAGGAGTCGGCGCGGATCATGGACCTGCAGGAGCCGACGGCCAAGATGAGCAAGTCCGGCTCCTCCGACAAGGGCCTGATCTCGATGCTCGACGAGCCCAAGCGCATCGCCAAGAAGATCCGCTCGGCCGTCACCGACGCCGACGGTGAGATCCGCTTCGACGCAGAGGCCAAGCCTGGTGTCGCCAATCTCCTGTCGATCCACTCGGCGCTCTCGGGCACGCCGATCCCCCAGCTCGAGGCGGGCTTCGCCGGCCGGGGCTACGGCGACCTCAAGCAGGAGGTGGCCGACGTTGTCGTCACGGCGATCGAGCCGTACCAGCAGCGGATGGCCGAGCTGATGGACGACCCGGGCGAGCTCGACAACATCCTGGCGAAGGGAGCGGCCCGCGCGAGCGAGGTCGCGGCCGCCACCCGTGATCGCGTCTACGAGCGGGTCGGGCTGCTCGCCGCGCAGCGCTGACCATGGCCGTCCACGGGGTCTCCATCGCGGTTCCCGATCCGTGGGGTGCGCAGCTGCAGCAGCTGCGCGAGGACGTGGGCGACCCGATGGCGCGCGCCATCCCTCCGCACGTCACCCTCATGCCGCCGACCGAGATCGAGCCCGAGCGACTGGACCTCTTCGTCACCCACCTGGGCTCCGTCGCCCAGCAGCACGGATCGTTCACCATGCGGCTGCGCGGGACCGGCAGCTTCCGCCCGGTGAGCCCGGTCGTCTTCGTCCAGGTGGCCGAGGGCATCCCGATGTGCGAGCGCCTCGAGCAGGCCGTGCGCCGCGGTCCGGTGACGCGCGACCTCGAGTTCCCCTACCACCCGCACGTGACGATCGCGCACGCCATCGCCGACGCGGGGCTCGACCGGGCCTTCGAGGAGCTCGCGCACTTCGACGCGGCCTTCGAGGTGGGGGAGTTCCACCTCTACGAGCACGGTGCCGACGAGGTGTGGCGCCCGATGACCGCGTTCGCCCTCAGTGGGGAGCGTCTGCAGCCCTCATCGTGAGGTCGCCCGACGGGTCGAGGCTCGTCAGCACCGCTTCGGCGATCTCACCGAGGGCGGTGACCTGCTGCGGGGTCAGCTGGTCGAGGATGCGCTCACGCACGAACCTCACGTGGTGCGGCGCCGCCTCGACGATCTGCTCCCACCCGGCGTCGGTGAGGCTGGCATCGGTCGCGCGGGCATCGCTCGCGCTGCGGACCCGGGTGACGAGCCCGCGGTCCTCGAGCCGCTTGACCACGTGCGACAGCCGCGGGAGCGTCGCATTGGTGCGGCGCGCCAGCCACGACATCCGCAGCGTCCGCTCGGGAGCCTCGGAGAGCATCGCGAGGACCTGGTACTCGAAGTGCGTGAGCCCGGAGTCCTGCCGCACCTGGGCATCGAGGCGTGCAGGGAGGACCTCGGCGAGCGCGACGACCTGCAGCCAGGTGCGCATCTCGCCGTCGTCGAGCCAGCGGGGTTCCATGGCGCCGATCATCCCAGACGACGCCCCGTGACCGGCGCAGGAGGCGGGCGTGCCCCCCTTCGACCTCAGGCGGCGCGGGAGGCGATGGCGCTCTCGTAGTGGCCGACGAGCTGGGTCGTCAGGCTGCTCCACGAGCGTTCGGCGACCATCGCCGGACCCATCGCCGCCATCCGGTCGCGCAGGCTCGGCGAGTCGACGAGCTCGGCGACCCAGCGGGCGAGGTCGCCGCGGACCTCGGGGTCGAAGAGGTACCCGCTCTCGCCGTGGGCGACGAGGTCGAGCGGACCCCCGACGGCCGGCGCGACGACCGGGAGTCCGGCGGCCGCAGCCTCCTGGAGCGTCTGGCCGAAGGTCTCCTTGGTCCCCGTGTGGACGAAGACGTCGAAGGTCGCGTACGCCCGCGCGAGGTCGTCGCCCGTGCGAGGACCGAGGAAGGCGGGCGGCAGGTTGGGCCGGCCGGAGCTCGCCGCGACGGCCTCGGCCAGACGGGCACCGAGCTCGTTGCGGCTCGGGCCCTCGCCGACGAGGACGAGACGGGTGCCGGGCAGCTGGGCCAGCTCGGTGAGCCGGTGCAGCTCCTTTTCGGGAGCGAGGCGGCCGACGTAGCCGAGGAGCACCTCGCCGTTGGGCGCGAGCGCGTGCTTGAGGGCCAGCGTCTCGCAGTCGTGCTTCCACTCCGGCGTGAACAGGCGGGTGTCGACCCCGCGACCCCACAGGCCGGTGCGGGGGATGCGGTGGGCGCGCAGCTCCTCGAGCGTCGGGCGGCTCGGCGCGAGCGTCAGGTCGGCGCGCTCGTGCAGCCGGCGCACCCACTCCCAGGTGAGGTTGGCGGCACCGCGACCCAGCGCACCCGGGCCGTGCTGCTTGACGTAGTTGGGCATGTCCGTCTGGTAGATCGCGACCGTCGGCAGGCCGAAGCTCTCCGCGTTGTGCAGGCCGCGGGCCCCGACGAGGAAGGGGGAGGCCACGTGCACGACGTCCGGCCGGAAGTCGCGCAGCGCACGCCGCACGCCCGCCGTGGGCAGGCCGGCGCGGAATCCGCGCACCGGCACCGCCGGCAGGGTCCGCACGACGTGCCCGGCGAAGGTCGCCGGAGCCGGGCCGGGAGCGATGATCATCGCCTTGTGGCCCTGCTCGCGCAGGTTCTCGGCCACCCGGCAGACACTCGTCGTCACGCCGTTGAGGCTGGGCAGGAAGGACTCGGTCGCAATCGCCACTCGCACGCCACCACTGTGGAGGGGGCGCCACCCCCCTTCGGTGTCCGCAGGGGGAGTGTCCGGTGATCATCAGGTGACGACTTGGTCGCGCGGGTCGTGGTCGGAGGCGTCGAGCGAGCCGACTAGCCTGATGGCCTGCCCACCCACCTGCGGCTCCGGAAGGCCCCGACCCATGAAGGTGATCGTCCAGATCCCCTGCCTCGACGAGGAGGCGACGCTGCCCCTCGTGCTGGCGACGATCCCCGAGAGCATCCCGGGTGTCGACGTCATCGAGACCCTCGTCATCGACGACGGGTCGAGCGACCGCACGGCCGAGGTCGCCCGCAAGCTCGGCGTGACCCACATCATCAGCCACACCACCCCGCGCGGGCTGGCCAGGTCCTTCCGCGACGGCGCCGACTTCGCGCTGGCGCACGGCGCCGACATCCTCGTCAACACCGACGGCGACAACCAGTACCCGCAGGAGCGCATCGGCGACCTCGTCCAGCCGATCCTCTCGGGGGAGGCCGACATCGTCGTCGCCGACCGCCAGACGCGGACCATCGCGCACTTCTCGCCCTTCAAGCGGCGGATGCAGGCGGTCGGCTCGGCCGTGGTCAACCGGGCGGCGAGCACCGACCTGCCCGACGCGGCCAGCGGGTTCCGGGCCTACTCCGCGTCCTCGCTCATGCGGCTGAACATCGTCACCGACTTCTCCTACTGCATGGAGACGATCATCCAGGCCGGGCACAAGCGCATGGCGATCGCCTCGATCCCGGTCGTGACGAACGAGAAGACGCGCGAGTCGCGCCTGTTCAAGAGCATCTGGCAGCACATGGGCAAGTCGGCCTCGGCGATCATGCGCTCGTTCATCATGTTCAAGCCGCACGCCGTCTTCGGCCTCGTCGGGACGGTGCTGCTCCTGCTCGGGCTGATCCCCTTCGTGCGCTTCCTCGTCCTCGTCGCGATGGGCGACGGCGGCGGGCACGTGCAGTCACTGATCTTCGGCACCGCGCTCCTGGTCGGTGCGCTCTTCTCCTTCGCCCTGCTGATCATCGCCGACCTGCAGCGCACCAACCGGGTGCTCATGGAGGAGACCCTCGAGCAGCTGCGCATCCTGCGCTTCGGCGACCGGGACCGAGACCGGATCGACACCACCGACCCACCCCACGACCGCACCGGGAGCACGCAGTGACGACGACCCCCGACCTCGAGCGCTTCTGGGCCGTCGTGCCCGCCGGCGGGGCCGGGACGCGGCTGTGGCCCGTCTCGCGCGCATCCTCGCCGAAGTTCCTCCACGACCTGACCGGCAGTGGCCGCACCCTCATCCAGTCGACGGTCGACCGGCTGCGCAGCCTCGCGGGGGAGCGGGTCCTCGTCGTCACCGGCGCCGCCCACGCGGCGGCCGTCGCCGAGCAGGTGCCGGACCTCCCTGCGGACCTGCTCATCGCCGAGCCGTCACCGCGCGACTCGATGGCCGCGATCGGCCTGGCCGCGGCCGTGCTCGAGCTGCGCGACCCGGAGGCGATCATCGGCTCCTTCGCCGCCGACCACGTCATCACCGACGAGGAGGCCTTCGGTCGGGCGGTGACTGAGGCCGTCGGCGTCGCCCAGCGTGACGACCGGCTCGTGACGATCGGCATCGAGCCGACCTTCCCCTCCACGGGATTCGGTTACATCCAGATGGGCCCGCGCCTGCGCGCCCACCCCACGGCCACCCGGGTGCGGCAGTTCGTCGAGAAGCCCGACGCCCGCCGCGCCGCCTCCTACCTCGCGACCGGCGAGTTCCGCTGGAACGCAGGCATGTTCGTCGTGCGCGCCACCACGCTGCTCGACCTGCTCGCCCAGTGGCACCCGGACCTGGCCGCCGGCCTGCGCGAGATCGCCGCCGACCCGTCGCTGCTGCAGGAGCGCTGGGACGGGCTGGAAAAGATCGCCATCGACCACGCCGTCGCCGAGCCCGCCGCCGACGAGGGCCTCGTGGCCGTCGTGCCCGGCGACTTCGACTGGGACGACGTCGGCGACTTCAAGTCGCTGTCCACGCTCCTGCCGAAGGGGGAGTGTCCGATGGCCGTCGTCGGCGACCCCGCGCAGGTCCAGGCGATCGACTCGGGCGGCCTCGTCGTCTCCGAGTCCGGCCGGATGGTCGCCGTCGTCGGCCTCGAGGACGTCGTCGTCGTCGAGACCGACGACGCGCTGCTCGTCGCCAGCCGCGAGCGCGCTCAGGACGTCAAGCTCGTCGTCGAGGCCCTCAAGGCCGCAGGGCGCACCGACCTCGTCTGAGCCGATCGCACCCGCGCCGGTCGACGCGGGGCGGGTCGAAGGGCGGGACGTCCCGGTGGTGGACCCGTCGCGTCGGTAGAGTTCCCCCGACATGACTGCTCCCCTCGCCCCGACGCTGCTGCGCGTCATCGACGACCTCGTCCCCGAGCTCATCGACTTCCGGCGGGACCTGCACGCCCACCCCGAGCTGTCCTTCGCCGAGCACCGCACGACGGCCAGGCTGTGCGAGCGCCTCGAGGCGGCCGGGCTCGAACCGCGGTCCATCAGCCAGACCGGCTTGGTCGTCGACCTCGGGGCGCGTGAGCCGCGGCGCCGGGTCGCCCTGCGCGGCGACATCGACGCGCTGCCCGTGCGGGAGCGCACCGGGCTGGACTGGAGCTCGACCACCGACGGCGTCTGCCACGCGTGCGGTCACGACGTGCACGCCACCGTCCTGCTCGGCGCCGGACTGGCGCTGGCCGAGGTGGCCGACGAGCTCGCCGCACGCGACGTCGCCGTGCGTCTCGTCTTCCAGCCTGCCGAGGAGCAGATGCCCGGGGGAGCACTGCAGTTCGTCCGGGCCGGGGTCATGTCCGGGGTCGACACCGTCTACGCCGTCCACTGCGACCCCTCGCTCGACGTCGGCGAGATCGGGCTGCGCGAGGGGCCGCTCACCGCGGCGGCCGACCAGGTGACCGTCACCCTGCGGGGTCGGGGCGGGCACACCTCACGCCCCTTCCTCACCGAGGACCTCACCTACGCCCTGGCCAAGGTCGTGACCGACGTGCCCGGAGTGCTCAGCCGCCGCGTCGACCCCCGAGCGGGGCTCGTCGTCGTGTGGGGCCGCGTCCAGGCCGGCGAGGCGATCAACGTCATCCCCTCGACGGGCGTGGCCCAGGGCACCCTGCGCATGCTCGACGTCGAGCTGTGGGAGGAGATCGGCCCGCTGCTGCGCGAGGTCGTCGAGGAGGTCGTGCGGCCCTACGGCGTCGACGCGGCCGTCGAGCACGTGCGTGGCGTCCCGCCGGTCGTCAACGATCCTGCGGCGGTGGCGGCCCTGGGCCGGGCCACGATGGCCGCGGGGCTGCGGCCGGTGCCGACCCCGCACAGCCTGGGCGGGGAGGACTTCGCGTGGATGCTCCACGAGGCGGAGGGGGCCATGGCCCGGCTCGGTACCCGCACGCACGGTGGGCGCAGCTTCGACCTGCACCAGGGCGACCTCGTGGTCGACGAGGGTGCGGTGCGCAACGGCACCGCACTGCTCGCGCTCGCGGCGGCGGGGGAGTGGACCCGCGTCGAGCGCGACTGACCGACCGGCGAGGGATTCCCCTGTGATGTCTCCGGGGGGTCGCGGTCTCATAACAGTTGGTCCCATCCATCACATCGGGTGCTGGCGCGTGCGCTACCGCGTCGTAACATCCCCGGATGGCACGTGCGTGCCAGACCCACCCCTTGCAGCGAAGGAGAGCGCCTTGCGTCACACCGTGAAGGCCGCATCGATCATGTCCGTGGCCGCTCTGGCCCTCACCGCCTGCGGCGGCAGCGACTCGGGCGGTGACGCCACCTCGGGGGAGGGCAGCGACATCAAGGCCTGCCTCGCCTACGACGTGGGTGGTCGCGGCGACCAGTCCTTCAACGACTCCGCCGCCAGGGGCCTGGACCAGGCCAAGGAGGAGCTCGGCGTCCAGATCGAGGAGGTCGAGGCGAGCCAGGGGGAGAACGACGCCGCTCGTGAGGACCGCCTCAACCAGCTCGTCGACGCGGGCTGCACCAACATCGTCGGTGTCGGCTTCATCTACGCCAAGGCCATCGGCGCCGCGGCCAAGGACAACCCGGAGACCTCCTTCGCGATCGTCGACGACGCGTCCGCCGACTCCAAGGCCGACAACGTGGCCCAGCTCGTCTTCGCCGAGAACGAGGGCTCCTTCCTCGTCGGTGCGGCTGCCGCGCTGAAGTCCAAGAGCGGCAAGGTCGGCTTCATCGGTGGCATGGACGTGCCGCTGATCAACAAGTTCGACGCGGGCTTCGCGGCCGGCGCCAAGGCCGTCGACCCGAAGATCCAGATCCAGACCAAGTACCTGGCCGAGGACGGTTCCGGCTTCGCCGACCCGGCGAAGGGCAAGACCGCGGCCGAGGGCATGTACGACAAGGGCGCGGACGTCATCTACCACGCCGCCGGCGGCTCCGGTGCGGGTGTCTTCGAGGCGGCCAAGGCCAACAACAAGATGGCGATCGGCGTCGACTCCGACCAGGCCAAGACGGCGGAGAAGGACGTCCAGGACGTCATCATCACCTCGATGGTCAAGAACGTGAACGTCGCGGTCTTCGACTACATCAAGGCCTCCGTCGACGGAGAGCAGATGAGCGGTCTGCAGGAGTTCGACCTCAAGTCGGGTGGTGTCTCGTACACGACCACCGGCGGCAAGATCGACGACATCACCGACCAGCTCGACGACTACAAGCAGCAGATCATCGACGGGAAGATCACCGTTCCCACGAAGTGACGCGACCAGCAGGCTCGGGGCCCGATCACGCAGCAACCGCGTGATCGGGCCCCGGCCCGTCCGCGGGCGCTACCCTTCGCCTGCGGCACCACGTCGCCGACGCACCACGGAGGCAGCATGAGCACGACCGTCACCGAGCCCCCTTCGGCCGCCGGCCCACCCGCCGTCGAGGTCGAGGGGATCACCAAGCGGTTCCCCGGGGTCATCGCCAACCAGGACGTGACCTTTGCGGTCACCCGCGGCACCGTCCATGCGATCGTCGGTGAGAACGGCGCGGGCAAGTCCACCCTGATGAAGATGCTCTACGGGGTGCAGCGCCCCGACGAGGGCACCATCCGCATCAACGGCGAGACCGTCTCCCTGCACAGCCCCGCCGACGCCATCAAGCACGGCATCGGCATGGTCTTCCAGCACTTCATGCTCGCCGACAACCTCACCGTCGCGGAGAACGTCGTCCTCGGCGCGGAGAAGCTGCACGGCATCGGTGCGGCGGCACGCGCGGAGATCACCCGCATCTCCGACGAGTACGGGCTCGACATCGACCCGCGCGACCTCGTCGCGGACCTGGGGGTCGGGGCCCGCCAGCGGGTGGAGATCCTCAAGGTCCTCTACCGCGGCGCGCGCACGATCATCCTCGACGAGCCGACCGCGGTCCTCGTGCCCCAGGAGGTCGAGGAGCTCTTCGGCAACCTGCGCGAGCTCAAGCGCGAGGGCATCACCGTGCTCTTCATCTCCCACAAGCTCGACGAGGTGCTCTCCGTCGCCGACCGGGTCACCGTCATCCGACGCGGGACGACCGTCGACACCGTGCTGCCGCAGGACGTCACCGCCCGCCAGCTGGCCGAGCTCATGGTCGGCACCGAGCTGCCGACCCCCGAGACCGAGGAGTCCACGGTCACCGACCGGGTCGTGCTGTCGGTCGACGGGGTGACGCTCGCGGGCGCCGGCCGCAACGTGCTCGAGGACGTCACGCTCGACATCCGGGCCGGTGAGGTCGTGGGCATCGCCGGCGTCGAGGGCAACGGGCAGGCCGAGCTCGTCGAGGTCCTCATGGGGATGCGCGAGCCGGCCGCTGGCCGGATCGCCCTCGAGGGCACCGACATCTCGGACTGGGACGTGCGGCGCATCCGCGAGGCCGGCGTCGGCTACATCCCCGAGGACCGGCACCGTCAGGGCCTGCTGCTCGACGCGCCCCTGTGGGAGAACCGGATGCTCGGTCACCAGACCCAGCAGCCCGCCTCGCGGCGGGGCCTGCTCACCCAGGCCGCGGCCCGCGCCGACACCGAGCGGATCGTGCGTGAGTACGACGTGCGCACGCCCGGCATCGACGTGACGGTCGGGTCGCTCTCCGGCGGCAACCAGCAAAAGCTGATCATCGGTCGCGAGATGAGCCACGCGCCCAAGGTGCTCATCGCCTCGCACCCGACCCGAGGGGTCGACGTCGGTGCCCAGGCGGCGATCTGGGACCTCATCCGCGAGGCCCGCCGTGAGGGCCTGGCCGTGCTGCTCATCAGCGCCGACCTCGAGGAGCTCATCGGGCTCTCCGACACGATCCGGGTCATCCTGCGCGGCCGGATCACCGGGGAGTTCGACCCCGATGTCGTCACCAGCCAGGAGCTCGGCAGCGCCATGACCGGAGCCGGGAAGGACGCCTCATGAAGTTCAGTCCACGCCGACTGGGATTGACCCTCGCGGCCCCGCTGCTCGCGGTGGTCGTCGCCTTCGTCATCACCTCGCTCGTCCTCGTCGCCGTCGGCGACCCGGTGGGCCAGGTGTGGTCGACGCTGCTGTCGGAGCCGCGGCCCCGCACCCTGGTCAACATCATCAACAGCGGCATCACCTACTACATCGCCGCGGTCGCCGTCGCCATCGGCTTCAAGATGAAGCTGTTCAACATCGGTGTCGACGGCCAGTACCGCATCGCCGCCTTCGCGGCGGCGCTCGTCGCGGGCCAGGGCTGGCTGCCCGGAGTGCTCAACATCGTGCTGGCCATGGTCGTCGCCATGTTCGTCGGCGGCTTCTGGGCCGGCATCGCCGGCTGGCTCAAGGTCACCCGCGGTGTCTCCGAGGTCATCTCGACGATCATGCTCAACACGATCTCCGCAGGCCTCGTCGGCTGGGGGCTGCGCAGCTGGGGCACCCGCGCCGAGGGCAGCAACACCCGCAACACGCAGGAGATCCCCGAGTCGAGCCAGCTCGAGGGCCTGCCGCTCATCGCCGACGCGCCCAACCGCGTGTACACCCTCCTCGTCCTGGCGATCGTCGTCGGCATCGTCTACTGGTTCGTCATCAACCGCACCCGCTTCGGCTTCGACGTGCGCGCGACCGGTGAGTCCGAGACGGCGGCCGTGGCCAGCGGCGTCAAGGTGCCGCGCATGGTGCTCATCGCGATGATCGCCTCGGGTGCCGTCGCCGGACTGATCAGCATGCCCTCCTTCTTCGGGGCCGACCACAGCTACGGGCTGAACTTCCAGGAGGGGGTCGGCTTCATCGGCATCGGCATCGCCCTCCTCGGGCGCAACCACCCCGTCGGCATCGCCTTCGCCGCGCTCCTGTGGTCGTGGCTGGAGAAGGCGAGCGACGGGCTGCAGCTGCAGGCAGGAGTCTCCCCGGCCCTCGTGTACATCATCCAGGGCGTGATCCTCCTGGCGGTCGTCATCGCCTACGAGGTCGTCGCCCGCTTCGAGCGGCGGCTGGAGCAGAAGCAGGTCACCCGCCAGCTCGACACCGCCACCCCCGAAGGAGCCGCGGCATGAGTCTCAGCGTCGGTACCGAGATCGAGACCGCGCCGCAGCGACCGGCGCGACGCGTCCCCTTCTGGGCCTGGCCGCTCGCCCTGGCCGCCCTGCTCGTCGTCCTGTCCGTCATCCGGGTCGTCACCGGCCAGTCCGACATCGCCTCGTCGGGCACCCTCGGTGCGGCGCTCGCCTGGGCGATGCCCCTCGCGCTCGCGGGTCTCGGTGGTCTGTGGTCGGAGCGCGCGGGCGTCATCAACATCGGCCTCGAGGGGATGATGATCCTCGGCACGTGGGGAGCCGCCTTCGGCGCCATCCACGGAGGCCCGTGGATGGGTGTGCTGGGCGCGATCCTGTGCGGCGCCGTCGGCGGTCTCGTGCACGCCCTGGCCACCGTGACCTTCGGCGTGGACCACATCGTCTCCGGTGTCGCCCTCAACATCGTCGCCCTCGGTGTCGCGAGCTACCTCGCGGCCCGGTTCTTCGGCGAGCTCGAGGGCGGCAGCGACGTGCAGTCCCCGCCCCTCCCTTCGCTCCCGCGCGTCGGGATCCCGGGTCTCGGCGACGCGCTGGGGTCGGTGGAGGACAAGGGCTGGTTCTTCGTCTCCGAGCTCGCCGCTTTGCTGCGCGCCGCGACGACCGACCTGTCGATCCTCACCGTCATCGCCCTGGCGCTCATCGCCGGGACGTGGTGGCTGCTGTGGCGCACCCCCTTCGGCCTGCGGGTGCGCTCGTGCGGTGAGTCGCCGGTCGCGGCCGAGACGCTCGGCATCAACGTCTACGTCTACAAGTACATCGCGGTCACGGCCTCCGGCGGCCTCGCCGGGCTCGGCGGTGGCTTCCTCGCGATGGTCGCCTCCAATGCCTACCGCGAGGACCAGACCGGTGGTCGCGGGTACATCGGCCTCGCGGCGATGATCTTCGGCAACTGGCGCCCGGGTGGCGTGCTCATGGGCTCCGGCCTCTTCGGCTACATGGACGCCCTGCAGCTGCGCGGCGGAGGCTCGGCGCTGCACGCGATGCTGCTCTTCATCGGCGTGCTGCTCGTCGCCATCGGCCTCTGGCAGATCCTGCGGCGCCAGGCGCACGTCCAGGGCACAGTGGCGATCGTCGTCGGCATCGCCGTGGTCGTCCTGTGGCTCATCAGCGACAGCATCCCCGGCGAGATCACGCGCTTCGCACCGCACCTGACGACGCTGCTCGTGCTGGCCTTCGCCAGCCAACGCCTGCGCATGCCGGCGGCCAACGGCAAGGTCTATCGACGAGGAGAGGGCCACTGACGTGGTCGCCGTGACCGAGGCCGACTGGGAGCGGTTGCACGCCACCGCCGTCGAGGCGATGCAGCGGGCCTACGCGCCGTACTCGGGATTCCCGGTCGGGGTCGCCGGACTCGCCGACGACGGCCGCCTGCTCAGCGGGTGCAATGTCGAGAACGCGTCGTACGCCGTCGGCCTGTGCGCCGAGTGCGGCCTCGTGAGCGACCTGGTGCGCACCGGCGGAGGGCGCCTCGTCGCCGTCTGGTGCGTCGACTCCCGCGGCGAGACGCTCATGCCGTGCGGACGGTGCCGCCAGCTCCTCTGGGAGCACGGTGGCGAGCCCTGCCGCATCCGCACGCCGGAGGGGGAGCGCAGCATCGCCGAGATCCTGCCGCAGGCCTTCGGCGCCGACGACCTGACGAAGGGAGCGCCGTGACCGAGCAGCACGACGTCGTGGACATCATCCGGACCAAGCGGGACCGGGGGGTGCTGGCCGACGAGCAGATCGACTGGGTCGTCGACGCGTACACCCGCGGCGTCGTGGCCGACGAGCAGATGTCCGCGCTCGCCATGGCGATCCTGCTCAACGGGATGAGCCGTCCCGAGATCGCGCGCTGGACGGCCGCGATGATCGCCAGCGGTGAGCGGATGGACTTCTCCACGCTCGGCCGCCCCACCTCCGACAAGCACTCGACCGGTGGCGTGGGGGACAAGATCACCCTGCCGCTCGCGCCGCTCGTCGCGGTCTTCGACGTCGCCGTGCCACAGCTGTCGGGGCGCGGCCTCGGCCACACCGGAGGCACGCTCGACAAGCTCGAGTCGGTCCCCGGGTGGCGAGCCGACCTGACCAATGACGAGATGCTCGCCCAGCTCGACGACGTGGGCGCCGTCATCTGCGCGGCGGGCGCCGGCCTGGCCCCGGCGGACAAGAAGCTCTACGCCCTGCGCGACGTCACCGGCACCGTCGAGGCGATCCCGCTCATCGCCAGCTCGATCATGAGCAAGAAGATCGCCGAGGGCACCGGTGCGCTCGTCCTCGACGTCAAGGTCGGGTCCGGTGCCTTCATGAAGACGCGCGAGGACGCCACCGAGCTCGCCCGCACCATGGTCGACCTCGGCACCGACGCCGGCGTCACCACGGTCGCGCTGCTCACCGACATGTCCGTCCCGCTCGGGCTGACGGCCGGCAACGCGCTCGAGGTGCGCGAGTCGGTCGAGGTGCTCTCCGGAGGCGGGCCCCAGGACGTCGTCGACCTCACGGTCGCCCTCGCCGACGAGATGACCCGGGCCGCGGGCCGCGAGGTGGGCGCCGATGAGCTGCGTGCCGCCCTCGCCGACGGCCGCGCGATGGACGTGTGGCGCCGGATGATCTCCGCCCAGGGAGGTGACCCCGACGCCCCGTTGCCGACCGCCGCCGAGACCGAGACCGTCACGGCGGACGCCGACGGGTACCTCGAGCGCCTCGACGCCATGGCCGTGGGTGTGGCCGCCTGGCGGCTGGGTGCCGGACGGGCCCTCAAGGAGGACCCGGTGCAGGCCGGGGCCGGCGTCGAGCTCCACGCGCGACCCGGTGACCGCGTCACCGCCGGCCAGCCCCTCATGACCCTGCACACCGACACCCCGGAGCGCTTCGAGCGCGCCCGGGCCGCGCTCGACGGCGGGTGGACGATCACGGGCGAGGCGCCCCCTTCGTCACCGGTCGTCCTCGATCGCATCACCGCACAGGAGGCCTGACATGCCGGAGCTCAACGACTCCCCGTCGATCATCGACGTGCCTGGAGGCAAGGTCATCGCCGAGCACGTCGGCCGGGTCGCCACCGGCACTGACGCGATGTCGGTCGCCCACATGCAGGCCCCGGCCAACTGGTCCGAGCCGGCCCAGCGACCCGACTTCGACGAGGTGACGCTCGTCGTCTCCGGCACCGTGCTCGTCGAGCACGACGGCGGGACCACCGCCGTGGGCGCGGGGCAGAGCATCGTCACCCGGGCCGGTGAGCGCGTGCGCTACTCGACCGGCCCCGAGGGCGCGGAGTACGTCGCCATCTGCACGCCCGCCTTCGCGCCGGACACCGTCCACCGGGAGGACGAAGGGTGATGCTCGACGAGGCGGGCATCCGCTCCCTGCCCAAGGTGGTGCTGCACGACCACCTCGACGGTGGGGTGCGGCCGGCCACCGTGCTCGAGATCGCCGGCGAGGTCGGGCACGAGCTGCCGGTGGGCGGAGCGGAGCGCACCGCCGAGGGGCTGGCCCGGTGGTTCCGGGAGTCGGCCGACTCGGGTTCGCTCGTGCGCTACCTTGAGACCTTCGAGCACACGGTCGGGGTCATGCAGACCGCGCCGGCGCTGCGTCGCGTCGCGCGTGAGTCGGTGCTCGACCTGGCCCGCGACGGCGTCGTCTACGCCGAGTCGCGCTACGCCCCCGAGCAGCACCTCCGGGGAGGACTGACGCTCGAGCAGGTCGTCGAGGAGGTCGACGCCGGATTCCGCGAAGGGGAGGAGCAGGCGGCCTCCGAGGGGCACCCGATCGTGGTGCGCTCGTTGCTCACCGCGATGCGGCACGCCGCCAAGTCGCGCGAGATCGCCGAGCTCGCCGTGAGGTACCGAGACCGCGGTGTCGCCGGCTTCGACATCGCCGGCGCCGAGGCGGGGCACCCGCCGAGCCGACACCTCGACGCCTTCGAGTACCTGCGGCGCGAAAATGCGCACTTCACGATCCACGCGGGTGAGGCCTTCGGGCTGCCGAGCATCTGGGAGGCGCTGCAGTGGTGCGGCGCCGACCGGCTCGGTCACGGGGTGCGCATCGTCGACGACATCGGCTTCCGCGGGGCGACGGTCACCGACGACCCGCTGGCCGCCAACCAGGCCGCGCGCGAGGACCCCTCGCAGCTGCGGCTGGGGCGCCTGGCCGCCTTCGTCCGCGACACCCGGGTGCCGCTGGAGATGTGCCCCCACAGCAATGTGCAGACCGGTGCGGCTCCCTCGATCGCCGCGCACCCGATCACGCTCCTGGCGAAGCTGCGCTACCGGGTCACGCTCAACACCGACAACCGGTTGATGTCCGACACGTCGATGACGCAGGAGATGCACGCTCTCGTCACCGAGGCGGGCTGGGAGCTGGACGACCTGCGCTGGGTGACGACCAACGCCATGAAGTCGGCCTTCCTCCCCTTCGACGAGCGGCTCGAGCTCATCGAGGGGACGATCAAGCCGGCCTACGCAGCGGCTGCCTCTGCCTGAGCCCCTCGGCTGGTGCGCCATCCCGCGGGTGGAGGTATACCCGCGGACGAAAGGTCCGCGAGTTCCCCGCCAATCAATGCCTTCAGTACGAGTCGCTCGGGGCGCTCTCGCCGGAGTGCCCCGGCTCGGGGACCACGAGCCCGGCCGCGCCGACCTGCTCAGCCTCGGCGAGCAGGGCCGCGGTGCTCGAGGTGCCGATGCGGGTGACGCCCTCGGCGAGCATGGCGAGCAACGTCGGGATGTCACGCACGCCGCCGGAGGCCTTGACCTCCATGGCGTCGGGGGTGTTGGCGCGCATGAGCGCGACGTCGGCGAGGGTGGCGCCACCGCCGGCGAAGCCCGTGGACGTCTTGGTGAAGTCGGCGCCCGCGTCGGCGCTCGCGCGGCAGGCGTCGACCTTGGCGCGCTCGTCGAGCAGGGCCGTCTCGAAGATGACCTTGACGATCACCCCGGCCGCGTGGCCGACCTCGACGACGGCAGCGATGTCGTCGCGGACCGCGGCGACGTCCCCACCGCGCAGGCGGCCGATGTTGAGCACCATGTCGAGCTCGGTCGCGCCGTCGGCGAGGGCCTGCTGCGCCTCGGCGACCTTGGCTGCCGTCGAGGTCGTGCCGTGGGGGAACCCGATGACCGTGCACACGCGCGTCGGGCTGCCGTCGACCTCGGCGATCGTGGTCCGGGCCAGGGCCACGTCGCTGGGCCGCACGCACACGCTCCAGATGCGCTGCGCCGCGAGCTCACGGACGGAGTCGGCGACCTCGTCGGGGGTCAGCTCCGGCTTGAGCAGGGCGTGGTCGATGAGGTCGGCGACGTCCTGCATCGTCAGGGTGCTGCCGGGGGCGAAGGGGGGACGGCGGGTCATGCGGTCAGCCTAGGTGGTCGACCCATCGCGACCCCACCTCACGAGGCCGGCCGGCGCCGGCGGTCACCTCGGCCACGAGCGGGGTGAGAGCGTCCTGATCGTCCGCGGGCACACCGAGCACCAGGGTCACCTCGGCTCCGTACCGGGCGTCGAGGACCTGGACGCCGCGGGCGCGCAGCTCGTTGTCGACGCGCCCGGCGTCGGCGTGCGGGACGACGAGCTCGTGCTCGCTCACGAGCACCCGTCGCAGGGTGCCGGCGGAGTCCAGACCGGCGCGGACGGCGTCGCCGTACGCGCGCACGAGGCCGCCGGTCCCGAGGAGCACCCCGCCGAACCACCGCGTCACGACCGCGACGACGTCGCTCACCTCGTGGCCCACGAGCACCTCGAGCATCGGCGCACCGGCGGTCCCGGAGGGTTCGCCGTCGTCGGACGAGCGGGCGATCCCACCTCCCGGCCCGAGGACGAAGGCGGAGCAGCGGTGCCGGGCGTCCCAGTGCTCCTTGCGCGCCCGCTCGACGACGGCGCGGGCGTCCTCCTCCGACTCCACACGGGTGAGGGTGCAGAGGAACCGGGACCGCTTGACCTCCAGCTCGGCCGCGCCGTCCCGGGCGATCGTCAGGTAGGAGGTCGTCGACATCGGCGCGCTCAGGCCGGGGCGAGCTCGCGCTCGGCCTCGTGCGGGGTGGCGCAGCGGGCGCCGAGCTCCACGTGTCGGGCGACGACACGGGGTTCGTCGCGCATGAGCACCCAGCCGCGGTGCACGAGTGTCAGCGGCGGCTTGCGGCGCTCCTTGAGGTCGCGCAGCAGCCTCAGCACGAAGGTCTTCATCCGGTGGTGGCGGATGCACCACGCCGAGTGGAGCAGGCCCGCGTCGCGCAGCGCCGGGATGGCCTCGGCGGCGAAGATCCCCTCCGCGATGACCAGGTCGTCCGGGCGAGCGGTGACGGTGTGCGTGCCGGTCGCGCGGGAGACGCTGATGTCGTAGACCGGCATCGACGCCGTCCCCGTCCCGAGCAGCTGGCGCAGGGAGGCGATGGCAGCGTCCTCGTCCCAGCTGTCGGGGTGGTCCCAGTCGACCATCCCGAGCTCCTCGCTGCGGGGCAGGTCGGGCGCGTCCGCGTCCTTGTAGAAGTCGTCGAGCCGCACGACCGGCCACCCGTGGCGCCGGTGCAGGCGACCGGCGAGACGCGACTTGCCCGAACCGCTCGGCCCGGCGAGGACGACGACCCGGCCGGAGGGGAGGGGCTGGGCAGGCGTCGACACGAAGGGAGAGTCTAGAGGGCGGTGAGCCCCTCCATGGCGGTGCGTACCGCGGCCAACCGCTCTGCGGCCCGACCGCGGGCAGCGGCCAGGTCCTCGGCGCCGGCGACGGGCTCGACGACCTCGAGGTAGACCTTGAGCTTCGGCTCGGTGCCCGAGGGGCGCACGATGACCCGCGAGTCGTCCGCGAGGAAGTACCGCAGTCCGTCGGTCGGCGGGAGTCCACCCGCGCCCGCGCTGAGGTCCTCGGCCGTGGCCACCTCCGATCCGGCGATCTCGGTGGGCGGGGTGGCCCGCAGCCGTTCCATGATCCGGTCGATGTCGGCCAGGTCCTCCACACGGATGGAGAAGGCGTCGGTCTGGTGCACGCCGAGCTGCGTGTGCAGGTCGTCGAGCACGGACTGGAGGGTCCTCCCTTCGCCCTTGAGGATCGCGGTGAGCTCGGCGATGACGAGCGCGGCCGAGACGCCGTCCTTGTCCCGCACGAGGTCGGGGGCGACGCAGTAGCCGAGCGCCTCCTCGTAGCCGTAGTGCAGGCCCTCGACGCGGGCGATCCACTTGAAGCCGGTGAGCGTCTCCTCGTGCGCCACTCCGGACTGGCGGCACATCGCGGCGAGCAGCCGCGAGGAGACGATGGAGTTGGCCATCCGTCCGCCCTCGGGCACCCCGCGCATGATGAGGTGCGAGGCGAGCAGCGCGCCGAGCTCGTCGCCGCGCAACAGCCGGTATCCGCCGTCGGCGACCGGGGCGGGGACCGCCACGGCGCAGCGGTCGGCGTCCGGGTCGTTGGCGATGACGAGGTCGGGCTTGCTCTCGCGGGCCGCGGCCAGGGCGGCGTCGAGCGCGCCGTCCTCCTCGGGGTTGGGGAAGGCGACGGTCGGGAAGTCCGGGTCCGGGGCCGCCTGCGAGTCCACCTTGGCGGGCGCGGCGAAGCCGGCGCGGACGAAGGCCTGCTCGACCGTCCCGTCACCCACGCCGTGCAGCGCGGTGTGCAGCACGGTCACGTCGCGCGGGGTGTCGAGACCCACGACACCGGAGACCGCGTCGAGATAGGCCTCGAGCACCTCGTCGCCGGCGACCTCCCACCCGGACTCCGCCCGCGGGACCGAGGCGACGGTCGCGACACGGGAGATCTGATCGGCGATCTGCGCGTCGCTCGGCGGCACGATCTGGCTGCCGTCACCGAGGTAGACCTTGTAGCCGTTGTCCTGCGGCGGGTTGTGGCTCGCGGTCACCATGACGCCCGCGTCGGCCCCCAGGTGCCGGATCGCGAAGGCCAGCACCGGCGTCGGCAGCGGCTCGGGCAGCAGGACCGCCCGTCCGCCCGCGGCCGTGACGACGGCCGCGGTGTCCTCGGCGAAGACGTCGGAGTTGTGCCGGGCGTCCCGCCCGATGACGACGAAGGCGCCGTCCCGAGGTGCGACGGAGGAGCCTCGAAGGGGGGAGTCGCGCAGCGTCTTGAGGTGGGCCACCAGGCCCGCGGCGGCCCGGATGACGACGGCGCGGTTCATCCGGTTGGGGCCGGCGCCGAGGGCGCCGCGCAGGCCGGCAGTGCCGAACTGGAGCAGCCCGGCGAAGCGGTCGGTGAGGTCGGCGACAGCGTCGGAGTCGCCCCCGTCGGCAGCTGCGACGACCTCCTCCAGCTCGGCGCGGGTCACCGGGTCGGGGTCGTCGGCGGCCCACTCGCGGGCCGCGGCGACGAGGTCGTCGGGGACCTCGTCCGTCGCGTGGTGGCCGGCGTACTCGGTCATCAGATGCGCCCGACGATGCTGGCCAGGAGGGTCCCGCAGCGCTCGGCGGCGGCCTGCCCGGCGGCGACGACCTCGTCGTGGGCGAGCGGCGTCTCGCTGATGCCGGCCGCGGCGTTGGTGACGAGTGAGATGCCCAGGACCTCGAGCCCGGCCTCGCGGGCGGCGATCGCCTCGAGGGTCGTGCTCATGCCGACGAGGTCGGCGCCGAGGATCCCGGCCATGCGCACCTCTGCGGGCGTCTCGTAGTGCGGCCCGCGGAACTGGGCGTACACGCCCTCGTCGAGGCCCGGGTCGACCTCGCGGGCGAGTGCCCGGAGCCTGGGGGAGTAGAGGTCGGTGAGGTCGACGAAGTTGGCGCCCTCGACCGGTGAGGTCGCCGTGAGGTTGATGTGGTCGCTGATGAGGACGGGCGTCCCCGGCCCCCACTCGGGCCGCAGTCCGCCGCACCCGTTGGTGAGGACGATGGCCCGGCAGCCGGCCGCGGCCGCGGTGCGCACGGCGTGGACGACGGAGCGCACGCCCCGCCCTTCGTAGTAGTGCGTCCGGGTGCCGAAGACGAGCGCGCGCCCGCCCGACCCGGTGATGTCGATGGAGCGCAACTGCCCCGAGTGGCCGGCGACGGCCGCGGCCGCGAATCCGGGGATCTCGGCCTGCTCGACGGTGGCGAGGGTCTCCCCGACGAGGTCGGCGGTCTGGCCCCAGCCCGACCCGAGGACGAGCGCGACGTCGTGGGTGGGCGCGCCGGTGCGCTCGGCGATCACCGCCGCGGCGTCACGGGCGAGGGCGAAGGGGTCCTGGCTGTCGGTGTGCTCGGTCACAGGCGCAATCTACAAGGGTGGTTGGATGGGTGTCGTGACACGAACCAGCTCAGTTGTGATCCTCGGCGGCGGTCCCGGTGGCTACGAGGCGGCGCTCGTCGCCGCCCACCTGGGTGCCGACGTCTCCGTCGTCGACCGGGACGGCATCGGCGGCGCCGCGGTGCTCACCGACTGCGTCCCGAGCAAGACCCTCATCGCGACCGCCGACTACCTCGGGGGGATCGAGACGGCGTCGGAGCTGGGTGTCCACCTCGAGGACCACGAGGGTGATGTCGCGACCGAGACCGTCGCCGAGCTCGACGCGATCAACCGCCGTGTCCTGGCCCTGGCCGCGGCGCAGTCGCAAGACATCACCGCCCGGCTGCTCGAGGTCGGCGTCCGGGTGGTCCCGGGCACCGGTCGGCTCACCTCGGCGAGCGAGGTCGTCGTCGAGGGCGAAGGGGGGACCACCGAGACCCTGCACGCCGACGTCGTCCTCGTGAGCACCGGCGCCACCCCGCGCGTGCTGCCCACCGCGCAGCCCGACGGGGAGCGGATCCTCACCTGGCAGCAGATCTACGCCCTGCCCGAGATCCCGGACAAGCTCATCGTCGTCGGCTCCGGTGTCACGGGCGCCGAGCTCGCGCAGGCATACCTCGGGCTCGGCACCGACGTCACCCTCATCTCCTCGCGCGACCTCGTGCTGCCGGGGGAGGACCAGGACGCCGCCGCCGTCATCGAGGACGTCTTCCGCCGACGTGGCATGACCGTGCTCAACCGCTCACGCATGGCCTCGGCCGAGCGCCGCGGCGAGGGCGTCGTCGTGACGCTCGAGGACGGCCGCGAGGTCGAGGGCAGCCACGTGCTCATCGCCGTCGGTGCCGTGCCCAACACGGGCGGCATCGGCCTCGAGGAGGTCGGGGTCGAGCTCAGCGAGTCCGGGCACATCGTCACCGACCGGGTCTCGCGGACCACGGTGCGCGGGATCTACGCGGCGGGTGACTGCACCGGGGTCTTCGCGCTCGCGTCCGTGGCTGCCATGCAGGGGCGCACCGCGATGGCGCACGCCCTCGGCGACGCGGTGACCCCCCTTCGTCTCTCGGCGGTCTCGGCCAATGTCTTCACCGACCCGGAGATCGCGACCGTCGGCATGAGCGCCCGGGACGCGGCGGACAACCCGGACGTCGAGGCCGTGATGATGCCGCTCTCGCGCAACGCGCGGGCCAAGATGCTCGGCATCGAGGAGGGCTTCGTCAAGCTCTTCTCCTACCGCGGCACGGGCACGCTGCTCGGCGGTGTCGTCGTCGCGCCGCGGGCCTCGGAGCTGATCTTCCCCGTGGCCATCGCGGTGCAAAATCGGCTGTCCGTCGACCAGGTCGCCTCGACCTTCACCGTCTACCCCTCGCTCACCGGCACGCTCGCGGAGGCGGCCCGACGGCTCCACCCGTTGCACGGCGAGTGAGGGTCGTGCCGCGCTAGGGTCGATCCGCAGGAGTCGAACCCCGGAGCGAGGAGCACGACATGAGTGACCAGCCCCAGAAGTTCAACGGCGGCGAGTACGTCGACAAGGCCCGTGACGCGGCCCGCGAGCACCCGGACCAGGCGCGCAGCGCGATCGACAAGGTGCAGGACGCGGTCAACCAGCGGACGGGCGGCAAGTTCGAGTCGATGATCGACAAGGCCGGCGACTTCGTCGAGGACACGCTCGGCCTGCCGGAGGAGACGAAGGGGGAGCCGCAGGACTCGCAGCCGACCCCGTCGGAGCCGACCGAGCCCGCCCCGCCGCAGGAGCCCCGGTCGCCGGAGCCGCCGGACCGGCCGCAGCCACCGTCGCAGCCCCAGGAGCCGACCCGCGTGCCGGTACCGGAGTCCGGTCAGTCCGGCACGCCCGACGCCGGGTCGGCGTCGACCGGCGAGGGCAAGCTGCCCGGCTGATCCAGCTGCAGGTCGGCGCTCACCGAGCGTCCACCCGACATGAGGATCCGGCTCGTCGTCGCGCCGCTGGTGCGGTCGACCGCCGTGAGGTCGTAGACGCCCTCCTTGGGCAGCGGCAGCGAGTACTGCCCCTCGGTGTCCGTGCGCACCCACGACACCGACCCACCCGAGCGTCGGGTGATGACGACGGACGCGTCGGGCACGGGACGCTGGTCGTGGTCGGTGACCCGGCCGATGACCGTGGCGCGTTCGCTCATGACGAAGGGCGCGATGGTGCGGTTGTCGGTGAGGTCGACGTAGGCCGAGGCCGGTGACCAGCCGGGTGCGGTCGCGACGAAGAGGTGCCGCATGGGCCCGGCGGTCGCGACGCTGAAGTCGCCGGCGGAGTCGGTGTGCGACCAGTCGACGTGGCTGCCTCGCCCGCCCATGACGGTGACGACCGCGCCGGCGATGCCGTCCCCCTTCGCGTCGACGACCCGGCCTCGCACGACGTGGTCAGCGGTCAGGCGCTCGGTCGGCTGCGTCTCGCCCTCGGCGAAGCGCTGCCGGGCGAAGGGGATGATGAGGCCGACCGAGACGGCGGAGGCGACGGCGGCGAGGACGAAGGTCGTCGCGAGCCCGCCGTAGGTCGGGAAGCCGCTCGCCGTGATCGTCGCCGCGAGGACCGCAGCCGTGACCGCGCTGGCGCTCGAGGTGCCGACCGAGCGCAGGAGGGTGTTGAGCCCGTTGGCCGCGGCGGTCTCGGTGACGGGCACCGAGCGCATGATGAGGGTCGGCAGCGCCGAGTAGGCCAGCGCCGTGCCGATGGTCACCGTGATGGTGCCGACGACGACGAGCGCGATCGTGTCGCTGAACGGGATGCGGGCGAGGTAGGAGACGGCCATGATCAGGCCGCCGGCGGCGATGGCCGGCTCGGGGCCGAAGCGGCGGGTGACCCACCCCGACACCGGCGCGAGCAGACCGAAGGCGACGGCGGACGGTGCCATCCACAGCCCGGCGTGCAGCGCGTCGAGACCGAGGCCGTACCCGGTGTCGGTCGGGGTCTGCAGCAGCTGGGTCGAGACGAGCATGTTGACGAACATCGCGAAGCCCATGAGCAGCGAGATCGTGTTGGCCGACATGACGACCGGCTGGGCCGCGGTGCGGATGTCGACGAGCGGATTGGGGATGCGCAGCTCCAGCGGGACGAAGACCGCGAGCAGCGCCGCACCGGCGGCGAGGCAGCCGAGCGTGCGGGCGTCGGTCCAGCCCCAGTCGGAGCCCTTGGAGACCGACAGCAGCACGAGGACGAGGGCCAGGCTGAGCAGCGTCGCGCCCCGCACGTCGAAGGCGCCGGGTGTGCGCACGCTCGACTCCGAGACCGTCGCGATGACGAGCCCGACCATGACGAGCGCGAGGACGCCCGGGAGCCACAGCACCGCGTGCCAGTCGACGACCTGCGCCAGGTAGCCCCCGAGGGGCAGGCCGACCCCGGCGCCGATGGCCAGGGTGGCGCTCATCAGAGCGACGGCGAGCGGCACCTGATCGGGCTCGAGCTCGTCGCGCATCGTCGCGATGCCGACGGGCACGAGGGCCATGCCGATGCCCTGGAGGGCGCGGGCGAGGATGAGGAAGGGCAGCGACGTCGCGAACCCGCCGACGAGCGCGCCGAGCGCGACGATGCCCAGCGTCACGAGGATCATCCGGCGCTTGCCGTACATGTCGGCCATGCGGGAGATGACCGGGGTGGCGACGGCGCCGGCGACGAGGGTCGCGGTCACCATCCACGAGGCATTGCCGGCGGTGGTGCCGATGAGGTCGGGCAGGTCCGGCACGAGCGGCAGCACCATCGTCTGCTGGAGCGAGACGACGGTGCCGCACAGGGCGAGGACGGCGACGACGACGCCCCCGCTGCGCCGGGCGGGCGCGACGGGGGCGTCGTCGGTGGTGGTGTCGCTGGAGATCGTCAGTCCTTGATCTCGGCGAGGACCGCGCCGTTGCTCACGGTGGCCCCGACCTCGGCCGACAGGCCGCTGATCGTGCCGGCCTTGTGGGCGTTGATCGGCTGCTCCATCTTCATCGCCTCGAGGACGACGATCAGGTCACCCTCGGCGACCTCCTGGCCCTCCTCGACGGCGATCTTGACGATCGTGCCCTGCATGGGGGCGGTGAGGCTGTCGCCGGAGGCCGCGGCGCCGCCGCCACCCCCACCGGAGCGCTTGGGCGCCTTCTTCTTCGCCGTGGCGCCGCCGCCACCGCCGAGCGAGAGCCCGCCCGGCAGGACGACCTCGAGGCGCTTGCCGCCGACCTCGACGGTGATCTTCTGGCGCTCGCCCTCGTCCTCGGCCGCCTCGCCGACCTCGCCGCCGTAGGGGGCGATCTGGTTGTCGAACTCGGTCTCGATCCACCGCGTGTAGACGGAGAAGGGCGCGTCACCCTCCGGGGCGAAGGCCGGGTCGCGGACGATCGCCTGGTGGAAGGGGATGACCGTCGGCATGCCGTCGACGACGAGCTCGTCGAGGGCACGGCGGGAGCGCTCGAGCGCCTGCTCGCGGGTGGCGCCGGTGACGATGAGCTTGGCGATCATCGAGTCGAAGGCACCGGCGACGGTGTCGCCCTCCTCGATGCCCGCGTCCCAGCGGACGCCGGGACCGTGCGGGACGCGCATCTTGGTGACCGTGCCGGGGGCGGGCATGAAGTTGCGTCCGGCGTCCTCACCGTTGATGCGGAACTCGAAGGAGTGGCCACGGGCGATCGGGTCGTCGTAGCCGAGCTCCTCGCCATCGGCGATGCGCAGCATCTCGCGGACGAGGTCGATGCCCGTGACCTCCTCGGTGACCGGGTGCTCGACCTGCAGGCGGGTGTTGACCTCGAGGAAGGAGATCGTGCCGTCCTGGGCGACGAGGTACTCGCAGGTGCCGGCGCCGACGTAGCCGGCCTCCTTGAGGATCGCCTTGGAGGCGCGCACGAGCTCGGCGTGCTGCTCCTCGGTGAGGAAGGGGGCGGGAGCCTCCTCGACGAGCTTCTGGTTGCGGCGCTGCAGCGAGCAGTCACGCGTCGAGACGACGACGACGTTGCCGTGCTGGTCGGCGAGGCACTGGGTCTCGACGTGGCGTGGCTTGTCGAGGAACTTCTCGACGAGGCACTCGCCGCGGCCGAAGGCCGTGACGGCCTCGCGGACGGCCGACTCGTAGAGCTCGGGGATCTCCTCCATCGTGTAGGCGACCTTGAGCCCGCGACCGCCGCCGCCGTAGACGGCCTTGATGGCGATCGGCAGGCCGAACTCCTCCGCAAGGGCGACGACCTCGTCGGCGTCCTTGACCGGGTCGTTGGTGCCCGGAGCGAGCGGGGCGTTGGCCTTGACAGCGATGTGCTTGGCCTTGGCCTTGTCACCCAGCGCGTCGATGGCCTGCGGGCTCGGGCCGATCCAGATCAGCCCGGCGTCGAGGACGGCCTGGGCGAAGTCGGCGTTCTCCGCGAGGAAGCCGTAGCCGGGGTGGACCGCGTCGGCGCCGGAGTCCTTGGCGACCTGGAGCAGCTTGTCCTGCAGCAGGTAGCTGTCCGCCGGGGTCTGGCCGCCGAGCGCGTACGCCTCGTCGGCGACCTTGACGTGCAGGGCGTCACGGTCGGGCTCGGCGTAGACGGCGACGGAGCCGACGCCGGCGTCGGCGCAGGCACGGGCGATGCGGACGGCGATCTCGCCGCGGTTCGCGATGAGGACTTTGCTGATGGCCATGGGCCGCAGACTACTGCGTGACCGGGCCCCCGCGTGTGTCGCCCGCATCGTGGCGAGCGCCACGCCCCCTTCGTCCGGCTCCTGCCACGAACTGCGGCTGGCCACACCTACGAGGGCCAGCCACAGCACGACGTGTGGCTGACCCTCGTAGGTGTGGCCGGCTCAGCGGCGGTCGCGACTGCTCAACGCGCACCCGACCGTGTCGGGGTACCCGGCGCGGATCTCGTCGGCGCGCGAGCGGGCGAGGTTCCACTCGGGCCAGGCGCTCCCTTCGTCGCTCGTCGTGGAGCGGGCGATGACGCACGCCTTGAGGTCGGCCGGCAGGTCGCTCTCGTGGATCGCCGGGACGGCGTCGTCGCCGAGCTGCGAGAGGTAGAAGGAGTCGATCTCGCCGGTCTCCTCGTACAGCGCGATGTTGCGTTCGGCGACGAAGCCACCGACATTGCCCAGGGACAGGCCCGCGACGAGCAGGGCGGCGGTGACCAGGACCGCGCGACCGAGCCACTGCCCGCGGACGAAGAGCGAGACGAGGACGGCGAGGACGACGATGCCGAGCCAGATCTCGAAGACGTCGACGTTGACCCGCAGGGCGGTGTATCCGAAGGCCTCCTGGTAGAGGGCCATGCGGCGCAGCGCGGAGGCGACGACGAGCAGGGTGAGGACGCAGAGCAGGGCGTTCATGGTCGTCATGACGCGGCGTGCCCGGTCGGTGTCCGCCCGGCCCCACGTGCGGACACCGGCGATGAGCAGCAGTACGAGGGCGGTCGCGAGGGTCAACTGGCCGAAGCCCTGCCGGGCGTACTCCGCATAGGTGACGCCGGCGGTGCGCATGACGTAGTCGTGGCCACCGATCGTGGCCGCGGCCTGCGCGACGATGAAGACGACGAAGACGGCGATGACGACGCCGAGCGGGACCTGCCACTCGCGGACCGGGATGCGCCGGTCGGTGAGGCGGTCGGCCCGCAGCTCGTCGACCTGCGGCGGGTTGATCGCGAGGTACAGGCCCGCGAGCGTCACGCCGGCGAAGAAGACGAGGGTGAAGACGCGCAGGACGAAGACATCGCTGATGTCGGGCACGAGCGCGGAGGCCCAGGAGCCGAGGACGGCGTCGGCGGAGGCGAGCAGCCCGCCGAAGACGAGCAGCAGCACCAGGCTGACGGCGGTCGTGCGCAGCGCCGACCAGGTGCGGCCGTGCTGCCCGAGCACGCGGACCGTGCGGTCGAGCAGCGGCAGCCCGCGCAGCGCCGAGGCGGGCCAGGCCGCGACGGCGGCGGCCATCCCGCCCACCCGCCGGGCGTCGGTGCAGGCGGTCGCCGCGAGGATCCCGGCCATGAGCACCGCGAGGAAGGTGTAGCCCGGGTGGGCCGTCAGGATCGTCGTCAGGCCGAGCGGCAGCGCGAGCGCCGCGGTGACCCACGACCACCGGGCCGAGCGTCGGGGCGAGGCGAGCCAGAGCGCGGCGCCACCCGCGGTGAGCACGAGCAGCAGCCCGATCCCGAGGTCGTTGTCCGGCAGCAGCACGGCCGCGAGGACGCCGACGGCCAGGGCCGCGAGGACGAGCCGCGGCTGGGGCGCGCTGTCGCGCTCCGGCCACCACCGTGACCACGAGAGCGAAGGGGGCCTCGCTCCCTGCGGAGGCGCGCCAGCGCCGTCTCGAAGGGCCGGCGTGGTGGGTACGGGATGGGCGGACATGACGCTCTCCTGGGTGGTGGGAGTGGGTGCGGGTCGGTGGGTGGCCAGCGGTGCGGGCGAAGGGGAGTCCGGCGGGCTCGTCGGGAGGGTCACCTGCAGCCGCGCGCCGGGGCCGTCGCCGAACGCCCGGATGGAGCCGCCGTGCATCGACACGACCCACGCGGCGATGGCCAGACCGAGGCCGGTGCCACCCCCTTCGTCCCCGCCGGGACCGAAGCGGTGGAAGAGCCGCTCCGCGCGCTCGGGCGACAGGCCGGGCCCCTCGTCGGCGACGGTGAGAGTCCACCGGTCGTCGTCGGTGCGTGCGGTGAGGGTGACGGTGCCGCCGGCGGGACTGTGCCGGACCGCGTTGTCGAGGAGGTTGGCGGTGACCTGCGCGAGGCGCGCGCGGTCGCCGGTGACGGTGAGGTCGGCGGGCTCGACGTCGGCGACGAGGGAGATCTCGCGGCCCTGGAGAGAGGCTTCGTCGATGGCGGCGTCGATCAGCTCGCGGACGCGGATCCGACTGGGGGAGAGGGGGATCCCCCGCCCATCGGGTCGGGAGAGGTCGAGCAGGTCGGTGACGAGACCGCCGAGGCGCTCGGACTGGGCGAGCGCCGCCCCGAGGCTCGCGTCGTCGGGTGCGGTGACGCCGTCCACGAGGTTCTCCAGCAGGGCCTGCTGGGCGCTGAGCGGCGTGCGCAGCTCGTGCGCGACGGTCGCGACGAGACGCCGGCGGTGCTCCTCGGCCTCGCGCAGCTCGTCGGCCATCGTGGCGAAGGCCCGCGCGAGCTCGCCCACCTCGTCCTGCCCGGTCGTGGTGATGGCGGCGTCGTAGTCCCCCTTCGCCATCCGCCGCGCGGCCGCGGTCATCTGCAGCAGCGGCGTCGTCATGCCCGAGGCGAGCCACCGGGTGACGACGAGCGCGACGCCGATCGTCGCGGGCAGCCCGAGCCACAGCGGGACCCCGGCGTCCGTGCCGACGGTGCCGACGACGGCTGCCACGAGGACGCTGGCGCCGACGAGCACCGCCAGCCGGGTGCGGATGGAGGACAGAGCGAGGAGGGGGGCGGCGCGGTTCACACCTGGCTCCCGTCGTGGAGGGCGTAGCCGACGCCGTGGACGGTGCGGATGCGGTGGGCGCCGACCTTGGCGCGCAGGGACTTGACGTGCGTGTCGAGGCTGCCGCGGCCCAGGCCCTCGTCCCAGCCCCAGAGGTCGCTGGCGATGCGCTCGCGGCGCAGGACGGCGCCGGGCTCGTGGGCGAGGATCGCGAGCAGGTCGAACTCGGTGGGTGTCAGGTGCACGACCTCACCGTCGACGGTGCAGCGCCGGGTGCGCTCGTCGAGGACGAGCCCGTCGACCTCGAGGGGGCCATCGGCAGCGCGGGAGAGCTCGGCGGCGCGCTCGACGCGGCGCAGCAGCGCACGGATGCGCGCGACGACCTCGCGCATGCGGAACGGCTTGGTCAGGTAGTCGTCGGCGCCGACGCCGAGGCCGACGATGATGTCGCTCTCCTCGTCGCGGGCGGTGAGCATGAGCACCGGCACCGGGCGCTCGGCCTGGATGCGGCGGCAGACCTCGAGCCCGTCGAACCCGGGCAGCATGAGGTCGAGGACGACGACCTGCGGGTCGTGCTCGGCGAAGGCGGCGACCGCTCCCGGCCCGTCGTGGGCCCGCGAGACCTCGAAGCCCTCCGCGACGAGGCGGTCGGTCAGGGCCTGGTTGATCGTCGGGTCGTCCTCGACGACGAGGACCCGCGGTGCGGGGGGAGTGGTGCTCATGACGCAAGGCTATGGAGCCGCACCGGTGGATCCCCGGGGCGAGATCTGGAGATTGTCTGCAGATCGCGGCGAAGGGGGGATCAGCCCACCGGGAGCCGCGAGACGAACTGCCGCAGCTGCTCGATGTTGCGCACCTCGTGCATGTCGACGACCTCGGCGTAGAGGCTCGCGACGGAGTCGCCGGTGTCCCACAGGCCGGCGCGCTCGGGGTTGAGCCAGGCGGCGTGCTTGGCCTGGCGCACGAGGATGCGCAGGGCTTCGACGCGCGGGTCGGTGCCGTTGGTGCGGGCGTCGCCGAGGATGAGCACGGTCGTGCGCGGCCCGATGGCGTGCAGGTGGTGCTCGACGCCGTCCTCGAAGGCGGAGCCGTAGTCGCTCGACCCGTGCCACCGCGTCATCTGCGCCTCTCGGGAGACCCGCTCGCTGATGTCCTCGCCGAACTGCGACTCGCGCACGAGGTCCGTGATGTCGTCGCACGTGTTGACGAAGCCGATGAACCGCACCCGTCGGAAGACGCCGGCGAGCGACTGCAGGAGCAGCATCGTGAAGCGGGAGAACCCCGCGACCGACCCGGACATGTCGCACAGCAGGACGATGTCGGCGCGGCTGCGGGTGCGGCGCTTGTACGCGGGGCGCACCGGCACCCCGCCCGTCGACATCGCGGCGCGCAGCGTGCGCCGGATGTCGATCGTGCCGCGGGCATGGCGCCGCTGGCGGGCGGCCAGCTTGGCGGCGAGCTTGCGGGAGAGGGGAGCGATGACCGCGTGGAGCTCGGCGGCCTCGGTCTTGCCGGTGAGCAGGAAGTCCTTGCGCTCCAACGGGTCCCGCACGCCGTAGCGGGAGATGCGGTCGCGTCCGCGGACCTCGGCGTTGCGCCGCGCGGCCTCGGTCTCGACGCGGCGGCGGAAGGCGCCGACCCGTCCCCGGATCTCGTCGCGGTCGTAGCGGTCGCTCAGCTGCTCGGGGCGCCATGCGCCGCCCTCGCCACCACCTCCACCGCCGGAGGCGCCGCCGCTGCCGGACCCCGACCCGCCCGAGCCCTCCCCGGATCCGCCCGTGACATCGCCGGCGTCCCGGGCCCGTTGCAGCGCAGCGGCGATGGCCGTCTGCGGGGCCAACCGTTCGATGGCCTGGTTGGCCGACCAGCCACCGCTCGACGACTCGTTGGACAGCCGACCGAGCTCCCGCAGGGCGCGGGCGGCGAGCCGGTCCAGCTCGTCATCGTCGCCGCGGGCGAGCGCGTCGACGAGGTCCTCGCGGATCGCCGCGGCGCGCTCCCGCGCACCCCGGGTGTCGACGGGGGCCGGGTCCTCCCCTTCGCCCGTGCGGTGACCGACCGCGGAGGGGAAGTGAATGTCGAAGAGCTGGTCGAAGACCGCCCGGTCCGCCGACCGCCGCATCATCGTCGCGGCCAGCCCGGCACGCAGTCGCTCGCGGTCGTGCAGGCCGAGCGCCGTTGCGGCAGAAGCGGCGTCGGTGATCTCGGAGGTCCCGACGGTCACCCCGTGACGGCGAAGGGAGCGGGCCAGGTCGACGAGCCGCTCGCCGAGCGGATCAGGCGAGGGCACGGTCCAGGTCCAGGGTCTTGGCCGCGATCTCGATGTCCTCGCGGTGCTTGAGGACGACCCCGAGGGTGGCCCGCACGAGCTCCGGCTCCAGCCCGCCACCCGTGCCGAGGCTGACGAGCGTGCGCGCCCAGTCGATCGTCTCGGCGACGGCGGGGGACTTGCGCAGGCGCATGCCGCGCAGTGCCCCGACGAGGCGCACGATGGAGGCGGCGAGGGTCTCGTCGAGGTCGGGCACCGTCAGGCGCACGATGCGCAGCTCGAGGTCGGCCTCGGGGTAGTCGATGTGCAGGTAGAGGCAGCGGCGGCGCAGGGCCTCGGAGAGCTCTCGGGTGGCATTGGACGTCAGGACGACGAAGGGGGTCTGGCTCGCCGTGATCGTCCCGAGCTCGGGCACCGTGACCTGGAAGTCGGAGAGCACCTCGAGCAGCAGGCCCTCGATCTCCACGTCGGCCTTGTCGAGCTCGTCGATGAGCAGCACGGTGGGGTGCTCGTTGCGGATCGCGGTGAGCAGCGGGCGGGCGAGGAGGAACTCGTCCGTGAAGATGTCCTCCTTGACCGACGACCAGTCGGCCTCGTCCTCGCCCCGGGCGTCGTGGTGCGCGCCGGCGGCGGTGATGCGCAGCAGCTGCTTGGCGTGGTTCCACTCGTAGAGGGCGCGGGCCTCGTCGACGCCCTCGTAGCACTGCAGGCGCACGAGCTCACCGGACGTGGCGGACGCGACGGCGGCCGACAGGGCGGTCTTGCCGACACCCGCGGGACCCTCGATGAGCAGCGGCTTGCCGAGCTGGTCGGCGAGGTAGACCGTCGTCGCGATCTCGTCGGAGGCGAGATAGCCCACGGCAGCGAGGCGCTCGCGGACGTCGTCGACGGAGGCGAACCGGGGAGTGTGCGTCATGCAGGCATTCTCACAGGTGGCCCGCCGGACCGCGCATCTCCCCGGGGAAATGCGCGGTCCTGTCGTCCTGAGGGCGCATCTCCCCGGGCGCCCGCGCGGGATCGGTCGGGCGAAGGGGGTGGGTCGCCCATCGCAGTGCGCCCCACGCCGGCGTGCGCTGGGTAGCGTGACGGTCCATGAGCCCCCGGGTCATCCACACCGCCCAGGCCCTCGTCGACGTCGTCCTCGAGGTGCCCGCCCTGCCGCGTCGCGGTGGCAACGTCATGGCCGCCAGCTCGGCGCGCTACGCCGGGGGAGCAGCGACGATCCTGCTCGCCGCTGTGCGCTCGGGCGCGCAGGCCGTCCACGCCGGGGCCCACGGCCGCGGTCCCAACGGCGACCTCGTGCGCGAGACGCTTGCAGCAGAAGGCATCTCGCTCCCTTCGCCCGTCGTCGAAGACCTCGACACCGGGGTCTGCGTCGTCCTCGTCGAGCCGTCCGCGGAGCGGACCTTCGTCACGACGCAGGAGGCCGAGCGGCGGATCACGCCGGAGTCGCTGCAGACGAGCGCCCCGGTCGCGGGCGACCTCGTCTGCGTCAGCGGCTACAGCCTGCTCGAGCCGACCCGCGACCCACTGCTCACCTGGCTGGAGTCCCTGCCCGACGACGTCGTGGTCGTGCTCGACCCGGGTGCGGTCTTCGCGGAGCTGGACGACTCCCTTCGCGCTCGGGTCGTCGCGCTGACGGACGTGTGGACCGGCAACGCGGAGGAGTCCGAGGACTACGGCGGGGCGCAGGGGATGGGCCCGGCGGCCGAGGCCGTCGCGGCGAAGCTCAAGCCGGGCGCCGTCGCCGTCGTCCGTGACGGCGAGCACGGGTGCGCCGTGCACGCCGAGGGCACCACGACGGTCGTGGCCGGCTACCCGGAGAAGCCCGTCGACACCAACGGCGCCGGCGACACCCACACGGGTGTCCTGCTCGCGGAGCGGGCGAAGGGGGCGGCCTGGCCCGACGCGTGCCGCCGTGCCAATGCCGCGGGCGCGATCAAGGTGACCCGCAAGGGACCGACGAGCGCGCCCACGGCTGCCGAGATCGACGACTACCTCGCCGGGCGAGGTTGAGGGGTCTCGAGACGCTTGCTGCGCAAGCTCCTCGACCAGCGTTGGGTGGGGCCCTGACCCGCGTTGGGTCTGAGCCCCGACCAGCGTTGGCTCAGCCCTCCTCGACCAGCTCGGCGTAGACGACGACGTTGTCGACGTGGTGGCCGGTCTCGCCGTCGAAGTGTCCGCCGCAGGTGATCAGGCGCAGCGCGGCGTGGTCGACCTCGCCGTAGACGTCCTCGGTGGGGAACTCGGTCTTCGGGTACTGGCCGACGTCGCTCACCTCGAAGACCGCGGTCGAGCCGTCCTCGCGGTCGACCTCGATCCGCTGCCCCGTGCGCATCGAGCCGAGCTCGAAGAAGACGGCCGGTGCCTTGTCCCAGGTGACGTGGGCGGCCATGACCGCCGGGCCGAGCTCGCCCGGCGTGGGGCTGCCGATGAACCACCCGGTGCTCGTGCCGTCCTGCGGGACCTCCATGGTCTCGTCCGGCTGCAGCCCCAGGTCGATGACCGGGCTCGTCACACCGAGTGAGGGGATCGACACGGAGGTCGGGTGCGAGCGGGACATCCGCGGGACGGCGGGCGGAGACGACGGTGAGGCGCCCATGTGGTGCCCGGCGTGCCCGGACCCCGACGAGGTGGCGGAGGGGGACGAGGTGGGGGAGGGGGATGACGAGCCGCCGTGACCGGCGTGCCCCCCGTGGGACACCGCGGTCGGCGGCGGCATCCGGGTCTCCTGCTGCGACAGGCCGTAGGCGGTCAGCCCACCGCCCGTCGCGGTGAGGACCGCGGCCGCGATCGCCACCCCCCTGAGGCGGCGATCGCGGTCACGGGTGCGCTGGGGCACGATCTGCTCAGCTCTCCCGAGCCAGGCGACGGCGGTAGGCGAGCAGCCCACCGGCGAGGACGAGGGCACCGGCCCCGGCGCCGAAGGCACCCATCGCCTCGACGCCCTCCGTCGTGCCACCGCCGGTGGCGACGCCACCCGCGGGCGGAGCGCCGACGGCTGCACCGGTCACCGTGCCGCACGTGGCCGGGTTGGTCGCCTCCTCCGGGATGTCGTTGACGCCGACGGACTTGGCGAAGCTCGACTCGCCGAGCGCGTCGAGGTCGTACTTGCCGTTGCCGTTGGCGTCCAGGCCGTGCTGCACGATGTGCAGGTTCTTCAGCTTCGCGCCGGCCCCCTCGGGCAGGGTGATCGTCCGCGAGTACGACAGGTTGCCGTCCGCGTCCGCGGTGGGCATGCGGTCGACGGCGAGCCCGCTGTCGGGGCTCGTGTCGCCCTTCGTCGTCAGCGAGATCATGATGTCGCCGTAGGTCGGCAGGCCCTCCTCGGTGTTGACCTGGCCGTCGCCGTCCGCGTCCGCGGCGGAGGTGGGACAGGTGAAGTCCTTGTTGTCCTCGAAGGACCCGTGGAAGTGCTGGGCGTGCGGCGAGTTGGGGGTGAATCCGGTGCCCGTGATGTCGACGGTCAGCTGGTCGCCGGCGATCGTCAGGTGGGCGGTCGAGGACGAGCCGCTGTTGTTGCCCATCGTGTCGGTGAGGTTCATGGTCCACTTCTCGTCGGCGCTGGCGCCGGTGGCGCCCGCGAGGACGATCGCGCAGGCGGCCGGGGTGGCGAGGGCGGCCTTGGTGAGGGTTCGCATGTGCCTGACTCCTTTGTCGTCGCCCGGGCCGGTCTCGGGTGACCGGGGGGCTCGTGTCAGGCGTTCGGAGCGAAGGGGGGACCGGATGGGTCAGCGTGTGTCGAGCTCCTCGCGGCAGCGCCGCTCGAAGGTGTCGAGCTCGGCCAGGGCGTCCTCGATGTCGCGCCGACGCTGCTCCAGGTCGGCCCGGCGCTCGTCGATCTGGCCGAGCACGTAGGTCAGCTGGCTGCGCCGACCGCGGGGCGCGTCGTAGAGGTCGATGATCTTGGCGATCTCGTCGAGGGGGAACCCGAGCCGCTTGCCACGCAGCACCAGCCCCAGGCGGGTGCGGTCACGCCGGTGGAAGATGCGCGTCGTGCCCTGCCGCTCCGGCGCGATCAGGCCGATGTCCTCGTAGTGCCGCACCGTGCGGGTCGTCACGCCGAACTCGTCCGCGAGCTCGCGGATCGTCCACGTCCGACCGCGCTCGTCGGGGACGTCACCGCCCGGCGGGGTCGCCCCCTTCGTCACGCTTGTCATGACCCCGGATGATGCTTTACGTTGACGTCAACGTCAAGCAGTCGTCGTCAAGGAAGACACAGGCATGTTCGAGCTCTCGCAGGACCACGAGGACTTCCGCGCCAGCGTGCGCGACTTCGCGGAGAAGGAGGTCGAGCCGCACGTCGCCCAGTGGGACAAGGACCACCACTTCCCGGTCGACGTCGTGCACACGATGGGGCGGCTGGGCTACTTCGGCCTCGTCGTCCCCGAGCGCTGGGGCGGCTCCGCCGAGACCGTCGACGGCGTCGTGCAGTCCGACTTCACCGCTCTGTGCGTGGCGATCGAGGAGCTCGGCCGCGTCGACCAGTCGATCGGCATCACGCTCTCGGCGGGCGTCGGCCTGGGCATCAACCCGATCCTCACCTACGGGTCCGACGAGCAGCGCGACACGTGGCTGCCCGACCTCGTCGCCGGCCGCACGCTCGCCGGCTTCGGCCTGACCGAGCCCGACGCCGGCTCCGACGCCGGCGGCACCCGCACGACGGCCAAGCGCGACGGTGACGAGTGGGTCATCGACGGTGCCAAGTCCTTCATCACCAACTCCGGCACCGACATCACCTCCCTCGTCACCGTCACCGCCCGCACCGGCACGAGCGAGGAGGGCCGCCCGCAGATCTCCGCGATCATCGTCCCGAGCGGCACGCCCGGCTTCACCGTCGAGGCGCCCTACGACAAGCTCGGGTGGAACATCTCCGACACCCACGGCCTGAGCTTCACCGGCTGCCGCGTCCCGGCGAGCAACCTCGTCGGCGCCGAGGGGCAGGGCTTCCGCCAGTTCCTCAAGACCCTCGACGACGGTCGCATCGCCATCTCCGCGCTCGCGACCGGCCTGACCCAGCGGATGCTCGAGCTGGCGACCGACTACGCCGGGACCCGCACCGCCTTCGGCCGCCCGATCGGCGCCAACCAGGGCGTGGCCTTCCAGGTCTCCGACCTGGCCGTCATGGCGGAGACCTCGCGCGTGCTCACCTACAAGGCCGCGTGGCTCAAGGACGAGGCCGACCGCGGCCGGCGCTCCACCCAGGAGGTCGCCAAGGCCGCGTCGATCGCCAAGCTCTACACCTCGGAGGCTGCGGTGAGCGCGACCCGCATCGCGACCCAGGTCTTCGGCGGCAACGGCTTCATGGAGGAGTACCCCGTGGCCCGCTTCTACCGCGACGCCAAGATCCTCGAGATCGGCGAGGGCACCTCGGAGGTCCAGCGCATGGTCATCGCCCGTCACCTCGGCCTGCCGGTCTGATCGAAGGGAGAGAGGCACCCGTGAGCAGCTACCCCCTGGACCCCAAGGTCGAGGACGTGCGGCAGCGCATCCGCGCCGCCCGCGAGGCCTCCGAGCGCCCGAGCGACAAGGCCGCGGCGAAGCTCGAGTCGCAGAACAAGCTCTACGTCCGCGACCGCATCGCGCTGCTGCTCGACGAGGGCAGCTTCGTCGAGGACGGCCGCTACGCCAACGCGCTCGCGGCCGGCCTGCCCGCCGACGGTGTCGTCACCGGCCGTGGCCTCGTCGACGACCGGCCGGTCATCGTCATCGCCAATGACCCGACGGTCAAGGCCGGCTCGTGGGGTGCCCGCACGGTCGAAAAGATCGTCCGCGCCACCGAGACCGCGCTGCGCGAGGAGCTGCCCGTCTTCTGGCTCGTCGACTCTGCCGGCGCGCGCATCACCGACCAGGTCGAGATGTTCCCCGGGCGTCGCGGCGCCGGGCACATCTTCCACAACCAGGTCGCCCTCTCGGGCAAGGTCCCGCAGATCTGCTGCCTCTTCGGCCCGAGCGCCGCGGGTGGCGCCTACATCCCGTCCTTCACCGACCTCGTCATCATGGTCGAGGGCAATGCGTCGATGTACCTCGGCAGCCCCCGCATGGCCGAGATGGTCGTGGGGGAGCGGGTCTCCCTCGAGGAGATGGGCGGTGCGCGCATGCACTGCACCGTCAGCGGTGTCGGGGACGTGCTCGTCGCCGACGACACGGAGGCGATCGAGACGGCGAAGCTCTGGCTGAGCTACCTCCCGCTCAACTGGCGCGCTGATCTCCCTTCGTACGCACCGGAGGCGCCGTCCACCGAGCTGACGGCCGCGACGATCCCGGAGCGGGAGAGCCAGCCCTTCGACATCCACGACGTCATCGACGGACTCGTCGACGACGACTCCTTCTTCGAGGTCAAGCAGCTCTTCGCCCCCGAGCTCGTCGTCGGCCTGGGCCGGATGGCCGGGGAGACCGTCGGCATCGTCGCCAACAACTCGATGGCCAAGGGCGGGGTGCTCTTCTCCGACAGCGCGGACAAGGCCGCGCGCTTCATCTGGCTGTGCGACGCCTACTCGATCCCGCTGGTCTACCTCGCCGACGTGCCGGGCTTCATGATCGGCTCCGAGGTCGAGCGCGCCGGCATCATCCGCCACGGCGCCAAGATGGTCTCGGCCGTCGCGTCGGCGACGGTGCCGCAGTTCTGCGTCGTCGTGCGCAAGGCCTACGGCGCGGGCCTCTACGCGATGGGCGGGCCGGGCTTCGCCCCCGACGCGACGATCGCGCTGCCCACCGCCCGCATCGCCGTCATGGGCCCCGAGGCGGCGGTCAACGCGGTCTACGCCAACAAGATCGCGCAGGTCGAGGCGGACGAAGGGGAGGCCGCCCGCGACGAGTTCATCGCCGCCCGGCGCGCCGAGTACGAGGAGGACGTCGACCTCGAACGCCTCGCCGCCGACCTCGTCCTCGACCAGGTCATCGAGCCCGAGGAGCTGCGTGACGAGTTGCTCGCCCGGTTGCGTCACGCCCGCGGCCGGGACCGGCGCTTCTCCGAGCGGCGGCGGGGGATCCCGCCGGTGTGACGCTCGGCCCACGAATATCGGGTCACCCGAGAAACCCCGGCTGAGCAAGAGTTCCAAACCCTTGCTGAGCCGGGGATTGTCGGGTCACCCGATAAACCCGAGGCGAAGGGGGTCACATCCGCTCGCGCTGCGAGCCGCGGACTTCGTCGTTACCGTGGAGTAACCACATCCCCTGACGAAGGATCACTGATGAAGCGCTGGACTGCTCCCTTCGCCGCCGCTGCCTGTGCGATCGGCCTCGTGGCCACCGCCGGCTCGGCCGGCGCGACCACCGACGACCCGCTGCGAGAGGACCTGTGGGGCCTGGACCAGGTCCACGCCGAGCAGGCCTGGTCGGCCAGCCGTGGTGAGGGCGCCGTCGTCGCCGTCATCGACACCGGCGTCGACCTGGGTCACCCCGACCTGGCCGGCCGTCTCGTGCCGGGTGCCGACTTCGTCTGCGGTGAGCAGGCCGGCTCCTGTGGTGACGGCGGGTGGAAGGGCCAGGACGGCGTCGGCCAGGAGTCGGACGTCCACGGCACGCACGTCGCGGGCACGATCGCGGCCGTCGCGGACAACGGCATCGGCGTCGCCGGTGTCGCGCCCGACGCCAAGATCATGCCGATCAAGGTCCTCGAGGACGGCTCGGGCACCAACGAGGACATCGCCGAGGGCGTGCGCCACGCCGCCGACAACGGCGCCGACGTCATCAACCTCAGCCTCGGCGGCCTGCCGGGCACGCAGATCTTCTCCATCCTCGGTCTCGACACGACGATGCAGGACGCCATCCAGTACGCCCGCGACAAGGGCACGCTCACCGTCGCCGCGGCGGGCAACACCTCGACGCTGCTGTGCAACGACCCGGCCTTCAGCAGCGACTCGATCTGCGTCGGCGCGACCGACCGCAACCAGCTGAAGTCCTACTTCTCCGAGCTGCCGGTGAAGCTCAGCGGCAAGGGCGTCGCCGCTCCCGGCGGCTCCGGCCGTCTCCTCGGTGGCGACTGCTCCGAGGACATCCTCTCGACGGTGCCGCGCGGCACCGGTACCGACGAGTGCGGTGAGGGCACCGACTACGCGGCCTTCGCCGGGACCTCGATGGCCACGCCGCACGTCGCCGGTGTCGCCGCGATCCTCTTCGCCCAGGGCCGCAGCATGACCAACGTCGAGGAGGCCATCCTCTCGACCTCGCGGCACCCGCTGCTCGGTATCCGGGGCGGCTACAGCGCCCTCTACGGCCGCGGCATCGTCGACGCCGAGGCCGCGGTGGCCTACCCCCGCGACTGACCCGAGGCGACCTCCCACCAGTCGACCCCGAGGTCGGTGAGGAGTCGCCGCAGCAGGGGCAGGCACAGCCCGATGACGGTGCTCGGGTGCCCCTCGATCGACTCGACGAAGGGGGCACCCAGCCCGTCGAGGGTGAAGCCGCCCGCCACGTGCAGCGGCTCCCCGGTGGCGACGTAGCCCTCGATCTCGGTGTCGGTCACCGATGCGAACCTGACGGTCGCACTCGCCGGAGCCCCGGCGGTGCGGCCGTCACGCATGTCGACGAGGTGGTGCCCGGTGTGCAGCACCGCGGAGCGCCCGCGCATCGCCCGCCACCTCTCGAGGGCCACCTCGGGCGTGCCCGGCTTGCCGTGGACCCGCCCGTCGACCTCGAGCACCGAGTCGCACCCCAGGACGAAGGGGGCATCCCGCCCGTGGTCCCCTCGCGAAGCGACGGCCGTCCCCTTCGCCTCTGCCAGCAGCTGCGCCAGCGCGGCGGGGGAGAGGTGCGGATCCCGCTGCCGCGCCGCGTCCTCGACGGCCGGCTCGTCGACGTCGCTGACGACCACGAGCGGGTCGATCCCGCTGGCTCGCAGCAGGGCCAGGCGGGCGGGGGACGCGGAGGCGAGGACGAGTGAGGCCACGACCACATCATCTCCCTTCCATCTGACCGACGAGTACGCCACCATGGGACCACCGCCACACCCTGACGACGTCGTCCGGCCAGCAGCACCCTGTCTGCTCGGGGGACATCGATCCCTCTTCATGACAGGAAGTTCATGTCCTCCACCAAGATCCGCGCCGCCGCCGCAGCCGCCGTGGCCGTCGCGATCGGCCTGCCCCTGGCCGGCCAGGCCACCGCTGGTCCGGCCGACGTCCCCGGCACCGCCGGTGCCCAGACCCTGACCAACACCCCCGAGGCGCCCCGCCCTGCCTTCTACGAGCCGCCGGCCACCATCCCCTCGACGCCGGGCACGCTCATCCGCAGCGAGCCGGCCCCCTTCCTCCTCGACCCGCTCGACCTGTCCTCCAGCGTGGTCACCGCGACCCGCGTCATGTACTCCTCGACCGACGGCCAGGGCCGGCCGATCGCCGTCACCGGGACCGTCTTCGTCCCGAAGACCAGCTACTCGGGCAGCAGCAAGCGGCCGTTGATCTCCTACGCCGTGGGCACCCAGGGCATGGGTGACCAGTGCGCCCCGTCGCAGCAGATGGAAAACCTCATCGAGTACGAAGGTCTCGGCATCGCGCCGCTCGTCTCGCGCGGCTACGCCGTCTCGATCACCGACTACCAGGGCCTGGGCACGCCGGGCACGCACACCTACATGGCCCGCGAGCCCCAGGGCCGCGCCGTCCTCGACATGGCGCGCGCCACCAAGAATCTCGATGGCAGCGGGATCACCGACGCCAACCCGATCGGTCTCATGGGGTACTCGCAGGGTGGTGGCGCGGCGGCGTCCGCGGCCGAGCTCGCCAGCAGCTACGCGCCCGAGCTCGACATCAAGGGCTCGGCGATCGGTGCCCCGCCGGCCGACCTGGGCAAGGTCGGCAAGAACATCGACAGCTCGCTGTACTTCGCCTTCGCGACCTTCGCCCTGCTGGGCGCGGCCCAGGCCGAGTCGATCGACCCGGCCCCGTACCTCAATGCCGAGGGCAAGCAGCTCGCCAGCGAGGTCGAGAGCGCCTGCGTGTTCGACCTGTTCAGCTACTCCTTCAAGGACTCGGGCACGTACACGACGACCGGGCAGAAGCTCTCCGTGCTCCTCGACGAGGAGCCCTTCAAGCCGGCCGTCGACCGGCAGCGGATCGGCAAGCTCAAGCCCAACGCCCCCGTGCAGATCAACCACGCGCTCGCCGACGACGTCATCCCGTACTCGGTCGGCAAGCAGCTGGGCAGCGACTGGTGCGACAAGGGTACCCGGGTCAGCTTCAACACCGGCGTCACGCCGACGCACATCGGCGGCATGGCGCCGCACGTGGCGAAGTCGTTGGCCTTCTTCGAGTCCCGCTTCGCCGGGTACAACCACGTCAACAGCTGCTGGCTCCTCTGAGCCAGCGACACCCGGGCGATGTCCGCAGGAGCCAAAAGCTCCCGCGACGAGCCGCGAAGGGGGCGTCACCGGTGATCCGGTGGCGCCCCCCTTCGTCACGGGGGCCCGGAGATCAGGAGCGGGTGGCGCCGGTGATGGCGTCCCGGGAGCCGTCGGCGACGCGGTCGCCGTCGAGCTGGAGGACGAGCAGCGAGCCGTCACGGTTGCGGTAGCTGACCGACGAGCCGTCGGTCGAGCTGCGCGACCACGCGCCGGGGTTGGGGCCGGCGCCCGATCCGAGGATGCTGCGGACCTGGTCGTTGGCGTAGTCCCACGCGCCGGAGTCGCTCTTGCCCCAGGCCCGGACGAAGGCGTCGGCATAGGCCGACACGGTCTGCGGCAGCCCGTCGCCGGCATCGGTCGGGGCGGTCGTGGGCTCGCCGCTCGAGAGCACGGCGGAGGTCACGGCGTGCTCGTCGCCGGCACCGAGAGCGGTGTGGTCGACGACGAGCGTCAGGGTGCGCGAGCCGTCGGAGTAGGTCACCTGAGTGCTGCCGGCGTACTCGGTCGTCCCGGTGCGCTGCCACCCACCGCCGCCGTTGCCCGCCTGGCCGAAGAGCGCGCTGACTGCCGCGCCCGTGCCGTAGGTGGAGGCGTCGGTGCGGTCGCCCTTGCCCCAGGCCCTCACGAAGGCATCGGCGTACTCGCCGGCGCTGCTGGGCAGCTGTGCGCCGGGGGCATCGTTCGTCGGGTCGTCCGAGGAGGGACCCGACGAGGAGGACGGGGACGCGGAAGGGGAGGAGGACGGGGACGCGGAAGGGGACGCGGAGGACCCCGACGGCGAGCCACCGGCGGACGAGGACGTGGTGCGTCGCCCGCTCGTCGATGACGGCGAGCTCGTCACCGTCTGCGTCGTCGGCGCGTTGCTCGTCGAGCTGGAGTATGTGACTGTGACCGTCTCCGGCCCCGGGCTCGCGCCGTCGTCGGGCTGCGCGGAGCACCCGGCGACGACCGCCGATGCCGCCGCCAGGCAGATGGACCCCCTGAGGAACCTCACGGCACCCAGCGTAGTTGCGTCAGGGGATCGCGCGTGGGCCATCGTGCTCAGGTCCGTCAGTCGCCGAGGACGGCGGTGCGCAGGGTGTCGAGCCCGACCCCGCCGATATCGAGGGCGCGCCGGTGGAAGGCCTTGAGGTCGAAGTCGGCACCCTCGCGGCGCGCGGTCTCCTCACGCAGCTGCAGCCACAGCCGCTCGCCGATCTTGTAGCTCGGGGCCTGCCCCGGCCACCCGAGGTAGCGGTCGAGCTCGAAGCGCAGGAAGCCCTCGTCCATGTTGGCGTGCGCCGAGAGGAAGTCCCACGCCTTGTCATACGTCCAGGCCCCTCCGCCGACCTCGGCCGGTGCCTCGAAGCCGCAGTGCACGCCGATGTCGAGGACGACGCGAGCGGCGCGCAGCGACTGACCGTCGAGCAGACCCATCCGGTTGCCCGGGTCGTCCATGTGGCCGAGCTCGGCCATGAGCCACTCGGCGTAGAGCGCCCAGCCCTCGCCGTGGCCCGAGGTCCACGAGGCGAGGCGGCGCCAGCGGTTGAGCAGCTCCTTGCGGTGGACCGTCTGGCCGACCTGCAGGTGGTGGCCCGGGACGCCCTCGTGGTAGACCGTCGTCAGCTCGCGCCAGGTGCCGAACTCGGTGACCCCCTTGGGCACGGACCACCACATGCGCCCCGGACGGGAGAAGTCGTCGCTCGGCCCCGTGTAGTAGATCCCGCCCGTCTCGGTGGGGGCGATGCGGCACTCGATGGTGCGCACCGGCTCGGGGATGTCCACGTGTGGGTCGAGCAGCCGGATCGCCTCGTCGGCGGTCGTCTGCATCCACTCGCGCAGGGCGTCGGTGCCGTGCAGCTGGTAGCGCGGGTCGGCATCGAGGGCGGCGATGGCCTCCTTGACCGTCGCCCCCGGGCGGATGCGGTCGGCGACCGCCGCCATCTCGGCGGTGATGCGGGCGAGCTCCTCCTGGCCCCACGCATAGGTCTCCTCCAGGTCGACGCGCGCGCCGAGGAAGTCCCGCGAGTACAGCTCGTAGGCCTCCCGCCCGCACGCGTCCTCCTGCGGGGCCCGGTCACGGCGGAGCGCGCCGAGGCGGGTCGCGAGGTCGCGGTGGGCCTGCGCGGCGGCCTCCACGGACCGTTGCAGGTCCGCCGCGACGGAGTCCGGCAGGGCGGCGCCACCCTCGAGGGTCGCGCCGGCCAGCAGCCCGGCGAAGTACCCGTCGGGGGCGGTGAGGTCGGCGCACTGCTCGATGCAGCGTTCGTACTGACGAAGGGGGGCGATCGCCCCCTTCGTCGCTGCGGCGGTGAGCGACTCGGTCCACTGCTCAAGGGCGGTGGGCACCTTGGCCAGGCGGGTGGCGAGGGTCGCCCAGTCGTCCGCGGTGTCGGTGGGCATGAGGTCGAAGACGTCGCGCACGGACTGCATGGGGGAGGCGATGACGTTGATCTGCTGCAGGTCCAGGCCCGCGGCGTGGATCTCCTCGGCGAGCCCGAGGCGCTCGCGCATCGCCTCGAGCGTCACGCGGTCGACGTCGTCGACGGGGGTGGCGCCGTCGAGCGCCGCCAGGGTGCGGCGCCGCAGCTGCGAGCCCGCCTCGAAGCCGGCGGGGGAGAGGTCGTCGAGGTCGCTCTCGTGGCCCGGCAGACCGAGGTAGGTCGCGGTGATGGGGGACAGCTCGACCTCGGCGTCGAGGTGGTCCTCGGCGATGCGGTCGATCTCGGTCCTGGGGCGGCTCTGCTCCTGTGTCACATGCCGGACGGTACCTGCCTGCACTGTGGGCGGTGGGCTCGAGGGCTCGGTGTCGGTGCCACGCTCGAGGCATGCACCCTTATCTGCACGGGCACGCCGCGCCGGTCGTCGCTGCGCACGCCGCTCGCACGGTCGACAACTCGGCCGCCTACCTGGCCGCGCACCTGCGGCCCGGGATGCGCGTCCTCGACGTGGGGTGCGGACCTGGCTCGATCACGCTGGACCTCGCCCGGCGGGTGGCTCCCGGCGAGGTCGTGGGCATCGACGCGTCCGCGTCGGTCATCGCGTCGGCTCGCGCGGCGGCCGAGGCCGCGGGTGACTCCCGCACGCGGTTCGAGACGGCGGATGCGATGCGGTTGCCCTTCGACGACGGCGCCTTTGACGTGGTGCACGCCCACCAGGTCCTGCAGCACGTACCCGACCCCGTCGGGATGCTCCGCGAGATGGCCCGCGTGACCCGTCCAGGTGGCCTGGTCGCGGCGCGCGACGCCGACTACGAGGCGATGACGTGGGCTCCCGCGCACCCCGGGCTCGATCGATGGCTCGAGCTCTACCGGGCGGCGGCCCGGGGGACCGGGGGCGAGCCGGACGCCGGTCGGTACCTGCTCGGGTGGGCCCACGCCGCCGGGCTCACCGGGGTCACGGCGACCGCATCGGTGTGGTGCTTCGCGGACGACGCCGCGCGCCAGTGGTGGGGTGGTCAGTGGCAGCGGCGGGCCGTCGGGTCCGGATTCCACGACCAGGTCGTCGGGCAGGGACTCGCCGACGCAGCGGAGATCGCGCAGGTCGTCGATGGTTGGCGGGAGTGGACGGACTCACGGGACGGCTGGTTCGTCATCGTGCACGGTGAGATCCTCGCGAGCGTCTGATAGGAAGGCGGCCCACCCCCCTTCGTCCCACCGGAGTGATCGCATGACCCTGACCGCCGCCGCCGACGGCTCCGCCCTCGGCAACCCCGGACCCGCCGGCTGGGGCTGGTACATCGACGAGGAGCGGTGGGACCGAGGCGGGTGGGCGCACGGGACCAACAACATGGGCGAGCTGACCGCGGTCCTCGACCTGCTGCAGCAGACGGCGCACCTCGGCGAGGACCTGCACGTCATCTGCGACAGCCTCTACGTCATCAAGTCGATCACCCTGTGGTTGCCGGGCTGGAAGGCCAAGGGCTGGCGCAAGAAGGACGGCAAGCCGGTCCTCAACCTCGAGATCATGCAGGCGCTCGACGCGGCGATGGCGGGGCGTGCGGTGACCTTCGAGTGGGTCAAGGGGCACACCGGTCACGAGCTCAACGAGCACGCGGACCGGCTCGCCACGAGCGCGGCCGCGGCATGGGCGAAGGGGGTCGCCCCCGATCGCGGACCCGGCATCGCGGGTGCACGGGCGGGTGCTGCCGCAGTCGGCGAGCAGGTGGCCGTGGGTGGGGAGCCGGAGCTCGAGGAGCCGCTCTCCCTCTTCTGAGGTCCTGGCCTCCTCCGACCGGTGGGTGCTACGAGTGCTGGAAGGGGACGTCGCGTCGCACCAGCCGTGACGAGAGCTCGCCCGCGGCCTCCGGACGCGCCGCGCCCAGGGTGACGGTCACGACGGAGCCGTCGGAGGTGACCTCGTCGAGGCCATAGGTCTCGGCGAGCTTGCGGCCCCGTGAGTCCCTGCCGTCGGTGAACAGCTCCTCCAGCGGAGCGACGGAAGCGTCGGCCGACTCCTCGTCGGCGAAGTGGTAGACGGCGACCATCCGGGGATCCCCGTCCGGCGCCGCCCACCCGAGACCCACCGCGTCGAAGGCGTGATCCGGCAGCGGCCCGACCTGCTGCGCTGCGCCGGGGACGCGTGCGTAGTCGCCCACCCGGAAGTTGCTGCCGACGACGAGCTGGGCCGAGATGACGTCCTGGGCGTCGAGGGCCTCCGCCAAGGCGCTGGCCCGTGGGTCGTCGGCCAGGGTGCTCTCGGGCCCACCCTCCAGCCAGTCCTGCGTGTCGGAGGTCGAGGACGAGACCGCGAGTCGTCCGTCACGGTGGGCCATGCGGACGGGGGCACCCATCGGCTGCACCACGGTCCTGCGCGAGATGTCTCCGCGCCCGTCCTCACCGTCACCGACGGTGCGCACGCCGTCGGCGACCTCCGGCAGGTGCTCGAGCGTCGAGTCGTCGAAGTCTCCGGCGAGGGAGGCGAAGGTGCCGGGCAGGTCAACGACCTCCGCGTAGGAGGTGACATCGACCGCGGACCATCCCGCGATGTCGTGGAACTCCTGCGTCTGGTAGGTCATCCGCGGGTTGGTCACCTCCGGCATTTGGGCGATCACCGGTGCGAAGGAGTCGTCCCGCTTCATGCCCGAGAGGGGCCCGACCCAGGCCGTGATGGCCTCGGGGCTGAGGTCGGTGGGTCGCTCCAGGCCGGCGGCCTCGGTCGCGGCGTCGAGGTCGACGACGCGGACGGTGTACTCGCCGTCGTCGGGCTGCGGGAGCTCGGCGAGCCCGGCGGTGATGCCGGTGTCCTCCTCGCTGTCACTCGCCAGGTCGAGGAGTCCGCAGCCGGTGGTGCCCAGGACGGCGAGCGTCAGGCCGACAGCGATCGTGGCGCGCTTGGTCACGGGTCCCCCTTCGTCATGCACCACCGCGCCCCTCGCGGTGGTTCACCCGGCCACGCTACCGGGGCGCTCGTGGCTCGGCCGGATGAGGGAGTGCACGGTCAGAGTCGGCGCTCGATCAAGCGCTCCAGCTCCGTGCGACGGGCGCCGGTCAGGGCGCCCGAGCCGATGGCCGTCCGGGCCGCGTCCATGTCGCCGAACCAGGCCCGCAGGTACGTCGGCAGCGTCAGGCCCGAGCCCGAGGGTGTGACCTCGATGGAGTCGCCCGGACGGATCTCGCCGGGCTCGAGCACCTGCAGGTAGGCGCCGCTGCGCCCGTGCGCCGCGAAGCGCTTGACCCATCCGCGTTCGCCCATCCGCGCGGCGAAGGTCGCGCACGGCACGCGTGGCCCGCGGACCTCGAGCAGCGCCGAGCCGACGCGCCACCGGTCGCCGACCTCGGCCGCGTCGACGTCGAGCTCCGCGGTCGTGAGGTTCTCGCCGAACATCCCGTGCGGCAGCTCGCGCCCGAGCTCGCGCTCCCACTGGTCCAGCTCCTCACGGGCGAACGCGTAGACCGCCTGGTCGGACCCTCCGTGGTGCCGTCCGTCGCCGACGTGGTCACCGACCACACCGGAGACACCCGCCCCGTCGACGACGCGCTTGGGGCCGGGGTCGCTCACGTGGATGACGTCCACGGGCGTCTTGCCGATGCCGGTGGGTCGCCCCTTGGGGACGCGTTGCAGCATCGGGCGCCCGATGTTGACGGACAGCACGCGGGGAAGGGAGGTGGCCACCGGACGAGGCTACGTCGCCCCCTTCGCTCCTCATGGCGCCGACCTGGCGGTTCGAAGAAGAAGCGCGAGGTGTAGGTCGCGCGTCTTCTTCGAATGGCGTGACCCGCGAGCGACGAAGGGCGGGCACATCCGTCAGCCGGGCGTGGCTCGCCGAGAGAGCTCGGCGTGCGCAGCGACGACCTGGTCGAGGAACTCCTCACGGTGCAGGCGCAGACCGATGAGGTTCATCCTCAGGATGAGGTCCCCGCCGACGGTAAGGGCGTTCTGGCGCAGGTGGTCGTGTGTCACCTCCAGTCCGGCGGAGTGGGCGGCCCCGTCGATCTCGAGCGCGAGGCCGATGTCCTCCCAGCAGACGTCGAGGTAGCGCGTCCGGCCGTCGACACGGCGAACGGCCTGACGCGTCGGTGGCGGGAGTCCACGTCGCCGCAGGGCAGGTACCAGGTCGAGCTCACCCACGGACTGGGCTCCGTCGGCGATGTCGTCGATGAGTTGTGCCACCACCGCACGCCGTCGACGACCCCGGTACTGGGCGTGGGTCGTCCGCAGGTGCTCCGCGGTCGTGATCCGTTGTTGCACGGGCAGGACGAGGAAGAGGGCGGCCTGTCGGTCGGTGACCGCCCACTGTGCGGCTCGCAGGGCAGCCAGCGGTGGCGGGGTCCGCGGCAGACCGGGCAGGGACGCCTCGGTCTCCGTGCGGCGAGAGACCTTGTGCTGGACGACGCCCTCGATTGGCCGGACCTGACACAGGTGGTGGAGCGACACGTGCACCGTCGTGTCGGACAGGCCGGTGACGCCGGCGATCTGCAGGCTCGTCACACCGTCGACCCGGGCGTCGCCACAGCTCTCGTGGACAGCGCGCCACGCCTGCCCGACGGGAGAGAGCTCGCCGGTGTGCACGGACACGGTGTGCCGGCCGTGCAGGCGCCACCGGCCGGCCCTCACATGGGCGGCGACGCGGTCCCTCCCGATCCCGAGCGCGCGCAGGTCCTTCCGCGACAGGACCCCGCCGGTGGCGTCAGCAGCCTCGAGCGCGGACTGGTTCATTCGTTGAGAGATCTCGCGTCGCCCACCCATGTGGTTGAGGCTGGCCCGTCAGCGGCGTGCAGCCGGGGTGGGACCGTCGTCTGTGGACGAGGTGGTTCGCTCGGTCGAAGGTGTGGACGAGTGGCTGCCCCGATCGAAGAAGGACCGCGACCTGGAGGTCGCGGTCCTTCTTCGAATCAGCACTCGTGGGCGGCCAACACCCGCAGGAGGTGGTGGGTCAGCGGGGGAGGCCGGAGGCGATCCACCCGCCGGGTGCGGGGTACACCGCCGGACGGACGAGCCGCGCGGGGTTCGACCAGGCCGAAGGGGGAGCCGCAGGGGCCTCCCCTTCGCCACCGCCCAGACCGGACAGGACCGCGACGAGCGCGGCGACCTGCTCGGGTGAGGCGTCGCCGAGGACCTCGATGCGCGGGCCGGCGGGGGCCGCCGGCTGCTCGGTGTCCTGAGCCTGCGAAGCCATCACAGCGGAATGTTCCCGTGCTTCTTGGGCGGCAGCGTCTCGCGCTTGGTGCGCAGCGCCCGCAGCGCCTTGGAGACGTTCATCCGCGTGTTGCTCGGGGTGATGACCGTGTCGATGTAGCCGCGCTCGGCGGCGACGTACGGGTTGGCCAGCGCGTCCTCGTAGGCGGTGATGAACTCCTGGCGCGCCTCCTCGACGTCGCGACCCTCGGCCTCGGCGGCCGCGAGCTGCTTGCGGTAGAGGATGTTGACCGCGCCCTGCGCGCCCATGACGGCGATCTGGGCGGTCGGCCACGCGAGGTTGATGTCGGCGCCGAGGTGCTTGGACCCCATGACGTCGTAGGCGCCGCCGTAGGCCTTGCGGGTGATGACCGTGACGAGCGGGACGGTGGCCTCGGCGTAGGCGTAGATGAGCTTGGCGCCGCGGCGGATGATGCCGTTCCACTCCTGGTCGGTGCCGGGCAGGAAGCCGGGGACGTCGACGAAGGTCAGGACCGGCACGTTGAAGGCGTCGCAGGTGCGCACGAAGCGCGCGGCCTTCTCCGACGCGTCGATGTCGAGCGTGCCGGCGAACTGCATCGGGTTGTTGGCGACGATGCCGACCGACTGGCCCTCGACCCGGGCGAAGCCGCAGATCATGTTGGGCGCGAAGAGCGGGTGCACCTCGAGGAACTCGCCGTCGTCGACGACGGTCTCGATGACCGCCTTCATGTCGTAGGGCATGTTCGCCGAGTCGGGGATGATCGTGTCGAGCGTCAGGTCGGTGTCGTTGACCGCGAGGTCGAGCTCGCCGCCGTAGAGCGGCGCGGTCTCGAGGTTGTTGCTCGGCAGGTACGACAGGAGCGCCTTGACGTAGTCGATGGCGTCCTCCTCGTCGGTGCCCATGTAGTGCGCGACTCCGGACTTGGTGTTGTGCGAGCGGGCGCCGCCGAGGTCCTCGAACTCCACGTCCTCACCGGTGACCGTCTTGATCACGTCGGGGCCGGTGATGAACATGTGCGAGGTCTGGTCGACCATGACGGTGAAGTCGGTGACGGCGGGGGAGTAGACAGCACCGCCGGCGCACGGGCCCATGATGAGCGAGATCTGCGGGATGACACCCGACGCGTGCACGTTGCGCTTGAAGATCTCGCCGTACAGGCCGAGCGAGACGACGCCCTCCTGGATACGAGCGCCGCCGGAGTCGTTGAGCCCGATGACCGGGCAGCCGATCTTCATGGCGAAGTCCATGACCTTGGTGATCTTCTCGCCGAAGACCTCACCGAGGGACCCACCGAAGACCGTGAAGTCCTGCGCGAAGACGGCGACCTGACGGCCGTCGACCGTGCCGTACCCGGTGACGACACCGTCGCCGTAGGGACGGTTGGCCTCCTGGCCGAACGCCGTCGACCGGTGCCGTGCGTACTTGTCCATCTCGACGAAGCTGTCCTCGTCGAGGAGGAGGGCGATGCGCTCACGGGCAGTCTTCTTGCCGCGGGCGTGCTGCTTCTCGACGGCACGCTCCGAACCTGCGTGCGCGACCTCGGCCACCCGACGCTTGAGGTCGGCGAGCTTGCCGGCCGTCGTGTGGATGTCGATGTCGTCGGGGACGTCGGTGCCACCGATCGCCTGAGCGTCAGTGGTCTGGGTGCTCTGGGACATGAGGCGCAGCCTAGCCTTGCCGGCATGCTCATCCCGATCGACGTCCATCGTCTGGCCAGAGAGTTGTCGAGGTCACACGGGTGGGGCGACCCCGTCCACCTCGATGTCACCGGCTCGACCAACGCCGAGGCGATCGAGCGGGCGCAGCCGTGGTCCCCGGTCCTCGCGGAGCTGCAGACCGCCGGCCGGGGGCGGCTCGGCCGCGCCTGGCAGGAGGTGCCTCGGGCCGGCCTGGCGATGTCGGTGCTCGTGCCCGTCATCGACCGCGCGGGCTGGTTGCCGCTGGCCGCCGGGCTCGCGGTGCGCGGGGCCCTGGAGCAGCACGGCGTCCGGGCCGGCCTGAAGTGGCCCAACGACGTCCTGCTGCCGGACGACGGGGACCGCAAGGTCTGCGGCATCCTCTGCCAGATGCTCCCGGGCGGCGGAGGCATCGTCGTCGGCATCGGCATCAACGTCCACCACGACCGCGACCAGCTGCCCGTGGCGACGGCCTCCTCCCTTCGCCTCGTCGGGGCGGAGGTGGACCGCACCGCGCTCGCCGCGGACGTGCTCCGCCGGCTGCGCGCGCTCCACGAGGACCTCGCTGCCGGCGAGGAGCAGGCGAAGGGGGTCCGTCGCGCCTACCGCGACGCCTGCGTCACCATCGGGCGCGAGATCGACGTCCACCGGCCCGACGGGTCCGTCGACCGCGTCACCGCCACCGGCGTCGACGACGAGGGCCGGCTCGTCGTCACGGGCGAGGGTGGCTCGGATACCGTGGCCGCTGGTGACGTGCAGCACATCCGACCTGCCGGCACGCCGCCGCGCCCCTGACGGGCCCGCCCGTCCCAGACCGACCCCGGAGGTGCCGTTGTCCGACGACGCGACCCACGGCCTCCCCACCGACGCCACCCCCGACGACGCCGGCGAAGCCGTCGCCGGCCTCCCCGGCGACGTCGAGGCCGGCCTCGAGCTCTTCGAGCGCGCACTCCTCGGCCGGCCGGCGTCGATGGGCCGGCGCGAGGTCTCCCGCGAGGCGGGGGTCTCGATCCGCTCGGCCCGCAAGTTCTGGCACGCCATGGGCTTCCCCATCGTCCACGAGGGCGACACGATGTTCACCGAGGCCGATCTCGAGGCACTCAGCCGCGTGGCGGCGATGGTGCGCGAGGAGGGGCTGCCCGAGGACTTCGCCCTGTCGATGACCCGCGCCATCGCGCGGACCATGGACCGGCTGGCGGCCTGGCAGGTGCAGCTCGTCAGCGAGGAGGTCGGCCGGATACGACGCGGCGAGGTGAGCGACGAGCCGCCCGAGGGCGACAACGAGGCCGCCGCCGCGTGGATGACCTCGCTCATCGACGAGCTCGAGCCGCTCGTCGTCTACGTCTGGCGTCGCCAGCTGACGGCGTCGATCCAGCGGCTGCTCACGGTCGAGGACGACAGCACCCGGGCGTCGATCATCGGCTTCGCCGACCTGGTCAACTTCACCTCCGTCGTGCGGCGCCTCACCGAGCGCGACCTGGCCCGGATGGTGCAGCGCTTCGAGGACCTGTGCACCGACGTCGTGACCGCCCACGGCGGGCGCGTGGTCAAGACCGTCGGTGACGAGGTGCTCTTCCAGACCTTCGACGTCGCGCCCGCGGCCGCCATCGCGCTCGACCTCGTCGAGGCGATGAGCGAGGACGACCTGCTCCCCTCGGCGCGCGTCGGCATGGCCCACGGTCCCGTGGTGCGCCGGCTCGGGGACGTCTTCGGCACGACGGTCAACCGCGCCAGTCGCCTCACCGCCGCCGCACCCCCGGGCGGGGTCTTCGTCGATGACGCCCTCGCCCGACTGCTCGAGCCGCTCAGCGGATTCTCCACACTGCCGACCCGGCCCCGTGCGCTGCGTGGCATCGGTGAGGTCGTGCCCAGCCGGCTCGTCCGGGTCACGGGTGTCCGGCGCTCCCGCGATGTCACCGCGCACGTCTGAGGAACAGTTCCTATGATCCGACCATGACCCGAGTGCTGCTGGCCGAGGACGACACCGCCATCTCCGACCCATTGGCGCGGGCCCTCATCCGCGAGGGATACGAGGTGACCGTCCACGAGGACGGACGCGACGCGCTCGACTCCGCCCTCGGCACCCCGCCCGACCTGCTCGTCCTGGACCTCGGTCTGCCGACCCTCGACGGGCTCGAGGTGTGCCGCCGGCTGCGCGCGACCGGCTCCGACGTGCCGGTGCTCGTCCTCACCGCTCGCGCCGACGAGGTCGACACGGTCGTCGGGCTCGACGCGGGCGCCGACGACTACGTCACCAAGCCCTTCCGGCTCGCCGAGCTCATGGCCCGCGTGCGCGCGCTGCTGCGCCGCCGCAGCGACGACCCGGTCGAGCCGACCGGCCCGCTGCGCATCGACCTCGACAGCCGCCGCGTGTGGTTCCACGGGGACGAGCTGTCGCTCACCGCCAAGGAGTTCGCCGTCCTCAGCGTGCTGGTGCGCGAGACCGGCCGGGTCGTCACCCGCGAGCAGCTCATGGGCGAGGTATGGGAGACCGAGTGGTACGGCTCGACCAAGGCCCTCGACATGCACATCTCCGTCCTGCGCCGCAAGCTCGGTGACGACGTCTCCGATCCGCGGCACATCGCCACCGTCCGGGGCGTCGGGTTCCGCTTCGACTCGTGACCTACACGAGTCACGTCCACCGCGTGGTGGCCGCCGCCGTCGTCGGCTCCGCGGTCGTCACGGCGCTGGTCCTGGGCGTGGTCGCGGTCGCCGCCACCGGCTCGCAGGGCGTGCGGGTGCTCGGCATCGACCTGCTTGCGTGGATCCTCATCGCCCCCGCGCTCGGGGTGGCGCTCGTCGGCGGACTGGCCCTCGTGGTCGTGCGGGTCATCGACGCCCGCCGGGCCCGGGGCATGGACTACATCCGCGACCAGGTCGTCGCCATCCGTGACGGCGGTGGCGCGCTGCCCCGGACGATGGTCGGGCTCGACGACGTCGACACCGTGGCCGGTGACGTGGCGCGGCTCGCCGGCGAGCTGGCGCAGGAGCGCGCCATGGACCGCGACTTCGCCGCCGATGCCTCGCACCAGCTGCGCACCCCGCTCACGGCGCTGCTCATGCGCCTGGAGGAGATCGGCCAGACCGACGACCTCGCGGTCGTGCGGGACGAGGCGGCCGTCGCGGTCACCCAGGTCGAGCGGCTCACCGGCGTCATCGACACGATGCGCACCCGCTCGAAGGAGGAGAAGGCGCAGCTGCCCGAGATCTCCCTCGACTCCGTCCTCGCGGGGCTCCAGCGCGAGTACCAGCCGGCCTTCACGGCCGCCCACCGCACGATGCGCGTCGAGGGCCCGCCCGGCCTCGCCGTGCGCGCGGCCCCGATGGACCTGGCGCAGATCCTGCAGATCCTCATCGAGAACTCCCTCGACCACGGCGCCGGCCGCGTGGAGATCGAGATGCGCAGCTCCGGGGGATCGGTGGTCATCGAGGTGAGTGACGAAGGGGAGGGCGTGCCCGCGGCGATCGCCCCCCACATCTTCGAGCGCTCGGTGACCTCTCACGGGTCCGGCCTCGGGCTGGGGCTGGCCCGCCAGCTCGCCGAGCGCAACGGCGGACGCCTGGAGCTCGTGAGTGCCCAGCCGGCGGTCTTCGCCGCCTTCCTCTCCGGCCCCGGGAGCCGATGACCGGTCAGGCTGCCGGAGGCTCCTCGTGCTCGTGCGCCAGGGGTGAGGTGTCCTCGTCCATCGGCTCGTTGGCGAAGACGAAGCGGCGGTAAGTCCAGAAGCGGAAGAGCGTGCCGAGCCCGATGCCGATGACGGTCGCGATGTTGTCGGCCAGGCGCGAGGTGAAGTCGAGGCCGTAGTGCGAGATGACGAGGCACAGCGTCGAGATGATCAGCGCCAGCCCGTTGACGACGAAGAAGAGGGTGACCTCGTGGTGCACCGGCCGCGAGCGGCGGTGGGCGAAGGTCCAGCTGCGGTTGCCGAACCACGCGAAGAGGGTGGCCGCGACACCGCTGAGGATGCGGGCCGTCGTCACCTTGTCCTCGAGGACGGTGTGGGTCAGCAGGTTCATGCCGCCGAGGTCGATGACGAAGGACAGCGCGCCGATGACCCCGAACTTCGCGATCTCGTGCCAGACGGTGTCGACGATCCCGGCCAGCCCACCTCGACGGGGTGTCGACGAGGTGCCGGCAGGGGCGTCTGGGGTGGCTTCGGTGGGTTCGGGCATCCCGAGCAGCGTAATCGTGGGTGGCCGGATTCGGTGCAACGTATCCTCGGCACGTGTCGATCCCCCCACGTGCCCCCGGAGGTTTTCCCGTCGTCGGTGTCATCGGCGGTGGTCAGCTCGCGCGGATGTGCGCCGGTCCCGCTGCCGAGCTCGGCGTGACGCTGGCCGTGCTGGCGGAGGCGCCCGATGCCTCGGCCGCGCTCGTGACCCCCTTCGCCCCGGTCGGTGACCACACCGACGTCGCGACCGTCCGCGAGTTCGCGCGCCACTGCGATGTCGTCACCTTCGACCACGAGCACGTGCCCGCCGGCGTCATCGACGCACTGCTCGCCGACGGCGTCGCCGTCCACCCCGGGCCGAAGGCCCTGCTGCACGCGCAGGACAAGCTCGTCATGCGCGCGGCCCTCACCGATGCCGGACTGCCGTGCCCACGCTGGGCGGCGGCCTCCACCGAGGCTGATGTCACCGCCTTCGCCGACGAGGTCGGGTGGCCGGTGGTCGTCAAGACCCCCCGGGGCGGCTACGACGGGAAGGGGGTGCTGCTCGCCTCGTCCGTCGAGGACGTGCGCACCTGGCTCACGGCCGCGAGCCAGCGCGGCGAGCAGCTGCTGCTCGAGGCGCGCGTCCCCTTCGTGCGCGAGCTCTCGGTGCTCCTCGCCCGCAGCCCGTCGGGGCAGGCGGCGGCGTGGCCGGTCGTCGAGACCGTGCAGACCGACGGCATCTGCACCGAGGTCATCGCGCCCGCACCCGACCTGGACCCCGACGCCGCGCGGGCCGCGACGGTCATCGGCCTGGACATCGCCGCGACCCTCGGCGTCACCGGGGTCATGGCGGTCGAGCTCTTCGAGCTGTCCGACGGGTCGGTCGTCGTCAACGAGCTGGCGATGCGGCCGCACAACTCGGGCCACTGGAGCATGGACGGTGCGGTGACCGGGCAGTTCGAGCAGCACCTGCGGGCCGTCCTCGACCTCCCGCTCGGCTCGCCCCGGGCCCGGGAGCCGTGGACCGTCATGGGCAATGTGCTCGGCGGCGAGCACGCCGACCTGTACCCGACCTACCGCCACCTCATGGCCCGCGACCCGGAGCTCAAGGTGCACCTCTACGGCAAGTCCGTGCGCCCGGGCCGCAAGATCGGCCACGTCAACGTCAGCGGCAGCGACCTCGCGGACCTGCGCGAGCGGGCCCGGCACGCCGCCGACTACATCCAGGGAGTGATCACCGAATGACCTCGTCCACCAACCCCGCACCCCGCGTCGGCCTCGTCATGGGCAGCGACAGCGACTGGCCGACGATGGAGGCCGCGGCCGCCGTCCTCGACGAGTTCGGTGTGCCCTTCGAGGCCGATGTCGTCTCCGCGCACCGCATGCCGACCGAGATGATCACCTACGGGCAGCAGGCCGCCGGGCGCGGCCTGCGCGTCATCATCGCGGGGGCCGGGGGAGCGGCCCACCTGCCGGGCATGCTCGCCTCGGTCACCACGCTCCCCGTCGTCGGCGTGCCGGTGCCGCTCACGCACCTCGACGGCATGGACTCGCTGCTGTCCATCGTCCAGATGCCCGCCGGGATCCCCGTGGCCACGATGGCCGTGGGCGGGGCCCGCAACGCCGGCCTGATGGCCGTGCGCATGCTCGCCGCCGGCGAGGGGGAGGAGGCGGAGCGGCTGCGACAGGCGCTCGCGGACTTCGCCGCGGACCTCGGTGCCCAGGCGCACGCGAAGGGGGAGCGGCTGCGCCGGCAGGTCGCCGGGAGCTGATCCCCCTTCGTCCCCCGGAGGGTCAGCGCGAGGCGCCCTCGTTGCGCAGCTGGCGCCACTCGATCTTGGGGCAGGTGTCCATGACGACGAGCAGACCGGCCTCGCGGGCCCGGTCGGCCGCGGCCGGGTCGGAGACACCGAGCTGCATCCAGATCGCGTCGATGTGCAGGCGGTCCTTGTTGGCGATCGCCTCGTCGACGACCGCGCCGACGTGCTCGGAGCTGACGAAGAGGTCGATCACCTTGACGTCGCCGTCCGGGATGTCGCTGATCGTCGCGTAGCCCTGGTCCCCGTCGACGGTCTCGGCATCGGGGTGCACAGGGATGATCGCCTTGTGCATCTCGTGCTTGAGCCACCGCGCGACGCGGTGTGCGTCCCGCTCGGTGTTGTTGCTCAGGCCGACGACCACCCAGGTCCCCGGGTCGGCGATGAGGCGACGCATGGTCTCGGTGTCGTTCTTGTGGGTGAGGCTCATGGGTCCATCCAACGCTCCCGCGACGCGGGAAGCAATGGGCCACGCCCGGCCACCTTCCGGTGCAGCGGCCGCGTGTGGGACATAATGCGGGAGTCCATCCGACCCCCGCACCGAGGAATCCCGTGACCACCAAGATCGCCGTCGTCGGGACGGGCTACGTCGGCCTGTCCATGGCCGTCCTGCTCGCCCAGCACAACGAAGTCGTGGGGTTCGACATCGACGCCGGGCGCGTCGAGATGCTCAACTCCGGGACCAGCCCCATCCACGACGAGGAGATCATCGACTTCCTCGCCCACCGCGACCTGGACCTGCGCTTCACCCTCGACAAAGCCGACGCGTACACCGGTGCCGACTTCGTCGTCATCGCCACGCCCACGGACTACGACCCGGACACCAACTACTTCAACACCTCGACCGTCGAGGGCGTCGTGCGCGACGTCATGCAGACCAACCCCGACGCGGTCATGGTCATCAAGTCCACGATCCCGGTCGGGTTCACCGCCGCCACCCGCGCCGCGCTGGGCACCGACAACCTGATCTTCAGCCCGGAGTTCCTGCGCGAGGGCAAGGCCCTGCAGGACAACCTGCACCCCAGCCGTATCGTCGTCGGCGAGGTCAGCGACCGGGCCCAGCGCTTCGCCGACCTGCTGCTGCAGGGCGCCGAGTCCGACGACGCGCCGGTGCTGCTGACCGACTCCACCGAGGCCGAGGCGATCAAGCTGTTCGCCAACACCTACCTGGCGATGCGGGTGGCCTACTTCAACGAGCTCGACACCTTCGCCGCCCGGCACGGTCTCAACACCCGCCAAATCATCGACGGCGTCGGCCTGGACCCGCGCATCGGGCACCACTACAACAACCCCTCGTTCGGGTACGGCGGCTACTGCCTGCCCAAGGACACCAAGCAGCTGCTGGCCAACTACGAGGACGTCCCGCAGAACCTCATGCAGGCCATCGTCGACTCCAACCGCACCCGCAAGGACTTCGTCGCCGAGGACATCCTGCGCCGCAACCCCAAGGTCGTCGGCGTCCACCGCCTGATCATGAAGGCCGGCTCGGACAACTTCCGCGCCTCCTCCATCCAAGGGATCATGAAGCGCCTGAAGGGCAAGGGCGTCGAGGTCATCATCTTCGAGCCCGAGCTGCACGAGGAGACCTTCTTCGGCTCCCGCGTGCTGCGCGACGCCGAGGCCTTCAAGCGCGAGGCCGACGTCATCATCGCCAACCGCCGCACCCCCGACCTCGAGGACGTCGCCGACAAGGTCTACACCCGCGACCTCTTCGGCACCGACTCCTGACCCACGCCACGCGCTGCACGGGTGCCGTGGTTGAACACCTGTGCAGCGCGGGTGTGCAGTCGCGGTAGCATCCGGCACGTGAGCGCCAACCCTGACTTCGACATGTTCCGCACCTCCGAGGACCACGAGGCGATCCGCGAGGCCGTCCGGGCCGTCGCGGAGGCGAAGATCAAGCCCTTCGCCGCCGAGGTCGACGAGGAGTCCCGCTTCCCGCGGGAGGCCAACGAGGCCCTCATCGCCAGTGACTTCCACGCGGCGCACGTGGCCGAGGAGCACGGTGGCGTCGGCGCGGACGCACTCGCCGTCTGCATCATCATCGAGGAGGTCGCGCGGGTCTGCGCGTCGTCCTCGCTGATCCCGGCCGTCAACAAGCTCGGCTCGATGCCGGTGATCCTCGGTGGCTCCGAGGAGATCAACGCGCGCTACATGCCGCGTCTGGCGAAGGGGGAGGGCTTCAGCTACGGCCTGTCCGAGCGTGAGGCCGGCTCCGACACCGCCGGCATGAAGTGCAAGGCCACCCGCACCGGCGACGACTGGGTGCTCAACGGCCAGAAGGCGTGGATCACCAACGCCGGTGAGTCCGAGCTCTACACCGTCCTGGCCGTCACCGACCCCGACGGCCCCCGTGGCAACAACATCTCGGCCTTCGTCGTCGAGAAGTCCGACGAGGGCTTCGGCTTCTCGGAGAAGGAGCGCAAGCTCGGCATCAAGGGCAGCCCCACGCGTGAGCTGCACTTCGACAACTGCCGCATCCCCGGCGACCGCCTCGTCGGCGCGGAGGGGGAGGGGCTGAAGATCGCGCTGCGCACCCTCGACCACACCCGGGTCACCATCGGTGCCCAGGCCGTCGGCATCGCCCAGGGCGCCCTCGACGAGGCCCTGGCCTATGTCAAGGAGCGCAAGCAGTTCGGCAAGAACATCGCCGAGTTCCAGGGCATCCAGTTCATGCTCGCCGACATGGCCATGGAGCTCGAGGCCGCCCGCCAGATGGTCTACGTCGCCGCGGCCAAGTCCGAGCGCCACGACGCGGACCTGTCCTTCTTCGGTGCCGCGGCCAAGGCCTTCGCCTCCGACGTCGCGATGAAGGTGACGACCGACGCCGTCCAGCTGCTCGGTGGCGCCGGCTACACCCGCGACTTCCCGCTCGAGCGGATGATGCGCGACGCCAAGATCACCCAGATCTACGAGGGCACCAACCAGGTCCAGCGCATCGTCATGGCCCGTCAGCTGCTCAAGGGCATCCCCGCCGCCCGCTGACCTCCCCCCCCATCGTCAGCCCGGCCCGGCCGGGGTGATCCCGCCGCCACACGGGCTGGGCCTGCGCACCGAAAAGTCCGGACCGCTTCGCGCGTACCTCACGCCGCGCAGGCAGTCCGGACTTTTCTTTGATGCGCGCAGACCCACCCCGTGCGTCGGCTCCTGCCCGGCCGCCGGGCAGGTGAGGTCACATGCGTGCCGCGGCGACCCGCCAAGCCCACCGAGCGGGCCGTGCCGGGACGAAGGAAGCTCAGGCGTCGTAGGTGTAGAAGCCGCGCCCAGCCTTGCGGCCGAGCAGGCCGGCGTCGACCATCCGCTGCAGCAGCGGCGGGGGTGCGTAGAGCGGCTCCTTGAACTCCTCGTACAGCGACTGGGCCACGGCCATCGTCGTGTCGAGGCCGATGAGGTCGGCCAGGGCGAGCGGACCCTGCGGGTGCGCGGCGCCCAGGACGAAGCCCTGGTCGATGTCCTCGGCGGTGGCGAAGCCGGACTCGTACATCCGGATGGCGCTGAGGATGAAGGGGATGAGCAGGCTGTTGACGACGAAGCCGGCGCGGTCCTGGCAGATGATGGCGTGCTTGCCCAGCTCCCCGTCGACGTAGGCGCGGGCGCGCTCGGTGGTCTCCTCAGCCGTCATGAGCGAGGGGACGAGCTCGACGAGCTTGAGGACCGGCACCGGGTTGAAGAAGTGCACGCCCAGCACGTTGGAGGGGCGCTTGGTGACGGTCGCGAGCTTCATGATCGGGATGGAGCTGGTGTTGGACGCGAGGATGGCGTCCGGGCTCTCCACGATCTCGTCGAGCTGCTTGAAGAGCGCGACCTTGGCGCCCTCGTCCTCGACGATCGCCTCGACGACCATGTCGCGGTCGGCGAGTTCGGTCATGTCGGTGACGACCCGGATGCGCTCGAGCACGGCGTCGGCGCTGTCGAGCCGACCGCGCTCCTCCGCGCGACGCAGGGACTTCGCCAGTCGGCCCCGACCGGCGTCGGCGCGCTGCTGGTCCGACTCGACGACGACGACGTCGGAGCCCGCGCGGGCGCACACCTCGGCGATGCCGGCGCCCATGAGGCCGCATCCCACGACCCCGATCCTGTGCAACGTGTTGTCCATGGACCGAACGATAGGTGGATGTGACCCGCTGCACAGCATCGGGTCGGTCGCCCCGGTCAGGAGTCGTCGGGCTCGATGGTGATCGGCTCGTTGTTCTTCAGGGCGTCGAAGAGCTGCGTGGACTTCGCCTCGTCCCACTCCACGGCGGTGCCGGAGGCGGTCGGCAGCGCATTGTTGGAGATCGGCACGGTCACCGAGTTGCCCTCACCCTTGGCGATGCTGCGGAAGGCCCAGAAGGCGCGCGCGGTCCCGAGGAGCGAATCGTCCTCGCCCACGGTGAGTGCGCCGGCGGTCTCCTTGCCGAGTGAGTTGACCTTCCACGGCTGGAGCAGGTTGCCGGGGGTGACGAGCTTGCCCATGAGCGCGCCGAGGAACTGCCGTTGGCGCTTGGCCCGCCCGAGGTCGCCCTCGGGGTCGGAGTAGCGGGCTCGCACGTACCCCAGGGCGTTCTTGCCGTCGAGGACCTGGCAGCCCTTCTTGAGGTTGATGTGGGCCTTGTCGTCGTCCATGTCGTTCTTGACGCAGATGTTGACGCCGCCGACGGCATCGACGACGGTCGCGAAGCCCCCGAAACCGATCTCCATGTAGCCGTCGATCTTCAACCCCGTGTTGTGCTCGATGGTCTGGGTGAGCAGCTTGGGCCCGCCGATGCTGAACGAGGCGTTGATCTTGTTCATCCCCTGGCCGGGGATCTCGACCCAGGAGTCGCGCGGGATCGACAGCAGGGTCGACTTGTCGCCTCCGGTGTGCAGCACGAGGATCGAGTCGGTGCGGGCCCCGCCGGTGTCCTTGCCGGTCCCGAGACGGTTCTGCTCCTCGGGCGTGAGGCCGGCGCGCGAGTCGCTCCCGACGAGCAGGACATTGCGGCCGTCGCTGTCGGGGCGCTCGCCGTCGGGCGTCGCGTCGACGCGGGCGACCTCGTTCCACGCGGAGTTCACGGCCCACGCCATGCTGCCGCCCCACAGGAGCAGCAGGACGAGGACGACGGTGAGCAGGGTGCGCAGCGGCCGGCGTCGGCGCGGAGCCGACCCGCCGCCGCGCGGTCCCGGACGACGAGGGCCTCCCGACCCGGGTGGCGGGGTGCGGCGCTGCGGGCGGTCGGGGGAGGGGCGCGATGGGGGAGTCCCGGCCGGCATGACCCGCGTGCGGGGCTCCTCGGCGGGGCGACGCGAACCCGATGCCCGACCGGGAGCGCCGGCCGCGCGCGGTCGGGGGCGCTGGCCCCCTTCGGCGGGCCGTCGCTGGCCCCCTTCGGCAGGTCGGCGCTGACCCCCTTCGGCAGGCCGCTGCGGCCGCTCACGCTTGCCCGTGGGGATGGCGCGCGCGTCGTCCCCGCCCCGGCGGCCCTTGCGCATGTCGAGGGTCATCGCCTCGTCGGAGCCGCGGCCGGTGGGACGGTCGCCGGCGGGCCGACGGGGACGCTGGGGACGATCAGGCATGCCCCGCAGGATAGGAGCAAAGCCTGCGCCTGCGCCGGACGAACGCGGCGAGTCCCGCGGATCCGGTGCGTGGCGCCCCTCATACTGGGGCCCGTGCATCCCCGCGTCAGTGTCGTCATGCCCGTCCTCAACGAGGCCAGGCACCTCGCCGACTCGGTGGCGATGGTGCTCGGCCAGGACTGGCCCGGCCCACTCGAGCTCGTGCTGGCGCTCGGTCCGTCGACCGACGGCACGGACGAGATCGCGGCTCGGCTGGCGGCCGCCGACCCCCGGGTGCGGACCGTGCCCAACCCGTCGGGCCGCACGCCCGACGGGCTCAACGCCGCGATCGGAGTGGCAGGCGGGGAGGTCATCGCCCGGGTCGACGCACACGCCGAGATCCCCGTCGACTACCTGAGCACGGCGGTCGCGACCCTCGAGGAGACGGGGGCGGACAACGTGGGCGGGATCATGGACGCCGTGGGGGTCAGCCCGCTCGAGCGCGCCATCGCCTGCGCGATGAAGAGCCCGCTCGGCGTCGGCGGCTCGCGCTTCCACGTCGGGGGTGGGGCCGGCGAGTCCGACACCGTCTACCTCGGGGTCTTCCGGCGCGCGGCGCTCGAGCGTGTGGGTGGCTATGACCCCCACTTCGCCCGGGCCCAGGACTGGGAGATGAACCACCGCATCCGCACGAGCGGCGGCCGGGTGTGGTTCACCCCGGAGCTCGTCGTCACCTACCGACCGCGCTCGAGCCTGCAGGCCCTCGCGGACCAGTACTTCAACTACGGCCGGTGGCGCCGGGTCGTCGCGCGGCTGCACCGTGGGACGGCCAATGTGCGCTACCTCGCCCCGCCGACGATGGTCGCCGGCACGCTCGCCGCGACCGCGCTCGGCGTCGTGTGGCGCCCCGCCTGGGTGGTCCCGGCCGGCTACGCGGCCGCCGTCACGGTCGGCGGGTGGATGATCTCGAAGGGGGAGGACCCGGCCGTGCGCGTGCGGGTCCCGGCCGCGATCGCCACGATGCACTGGTCGTGGGGCATCGGTTTCATCACGAGCCCCTCCAGTCTCTCGAGAGGTCTTCCCGGCGAGGGCTGAGCGGAGGACAATCCTCCATGAGCCCCATTCCGCCCCGTCGTGGTCGCGCCGCCGCGCTCCTCGCCGCGCTGTGCGCGCTCGCCACCGCGCTCGCGCTGGCGCCGGGGACGAGCGCCCGTCCCGCCGCCGCGCCGGGCCGGGTGGCAGGGGCCTCGGCCACCGGCCCCTGGTCCTTCAGCGGCAACGGCTTCGGCCACGGCGTCGGCATGAGCCAGTACGGCGCGCTCGCCCAGGCCAAGGCCGGCCGCAACGCGAGCCAGATCCTGCGCTCCTACTACTCCGGGACGACCTACGACCAGGTCACCGACAACCGGACGATCCGGGTCAACATCGTGCGCGGCCGCAGCTCGCAGACGATCGCCGGGACCTCGCGGGCGAGCGGAGGCGGCACGCTGACGGTGACCGCCGGATCGAGCACGATGCGCGCCGCGGCCGGTGCGGCTGTCTCCGTGCGCCGCAGTGGCTCCTCGGTCACCGCGTCGTGCTCTTCGTGCTCGCCGACGTCCGTGACGGGCGGCTCGGTCCGGGTCACCTGGGACGAGTCACGCACGGACCTGACCCTGTCCGGCAAGAGGTACCGGCACGCCCCCTTCGTCGTCACGCCCACGCCCGGCGCGTCCACGATCGAGGGCGTCCTGCACCTGCGGCTGTCCGACGAGTACCTCGACCAGGTGCGCGAGGTGCCGTGGGGATGGCCGGCGGCAGCACTGCAGGCCCAGGCCGCCGCGGCCCGCGCCTACGCCCTGCGCAAGGTCGCCGCCGGCGTCCGGGCGGAGTGTGCGTGCCACGTCCAGGGCGGCGTGACCGACCAGGTCTACGGTCCCGTCCCGGTGGGCAGCGCGGCGACCGGATGGTCGGCCTGGCGGGCTGCGGTCGCCGCCGGTGGCAGCTCGACGACGGGGTACGTGCCCCGCTACGGGGGGCGGGTCATCGAGGCCCTGTACTCGTCCTCCTCCGGTGGTCACACGGTCAACAACGAGGACTTCTGGGGCGGGACGCCGGTGCCGTACCTGCGTGGGGTCCCCGACCCCTGGAGCACCACGGCCGACAACCCCCGCCGGGCGTGGACGTCGTCGGTCACCTCGGCGCAGCTCGCCGACGCCTTCGACCTGCCCGACGTGGCCTCTCTCGACCTGTCGGAGCGCACGAGCGCGACGAGCGTCCGCTACGCGAGGGCGACATCGGCGGCCGGGACGACCCACACCCTGCGCGGCGACGAGATGCGCCGCGCGCTCGGGTTGTCGTCGGCGGCCATCCACCGTCCGACCGACCGGATCTCCGGCTCCTACCCGCCCGAACTCGCCGTCGCATCCGCCCGTGCGGTGCCGCTCAGCGCCGACACCGTCGTCATCGCGAGCATGTACGAGGAGGACATCGCCCACCTGGTCATGGCCCGTCCGCTCGCCGGCGCGCTGCGGGCGCCCCTCCTGCTGAGCGGCAACGCCCGTCTGGCCGGTGCGACGCGTCGTGAGCTCGACCGGCGTGGCTCTGCCATCACGCGCGCCTACGTCGTCGCCGGCGCCCCGATGGTGGGGTCCGAGGTCATCCGCGAGCTGCGGGCCCGCGGGATCACCGTGACGCGGGTGGGACTGAGCGACAAGGACTACACGTCCGCAGCCGTGGTCGACCTCATGGCCCGCACCGGGACGATCACCCGGGTCGGGGTCGCCACCAGTTCGGCGACCCTCGAGGCCAGCGCCTTCTCGGCGGTGGCCGGCACCCGCCGCGAGCCCATCGTGTGGGCGACCTCCTGGGGAGTGGGGTGGCGCACGCTCGCGGCCCTCGACCGCGCCGGGGTGCGCACGGTCCGTGTGCTCGGGTCGACGCGCAAGGTCCCGCCGGCGGTCGAGGACGACCTGCGCGCGGCCGGACTCAACACCCAACGGTTCGGGGCCTCGACGTCGACCGAGGTCGCAGCCGACCTGGCCCGCTACTTCCGCCGCAGCTACCCGGGCGCCCGCGTGGTCCTCGCCCGGACCTCGTCGGGTCAGACGGTCGACCCGGTCCTGGCAGCGGGTCTCGGCGCTCCGGTGCTCATCGTCACCACGTCGGCGGCATGGCCGACCACGGGGCTCGTGCAGCGCAGTCCGCAGTGGCCCGCGGTGACCGCCTTCGGGTCGACGACCCGGGTGGGCTCGGGTGCGCTGACGCGGGTCCGGGACGCCTGACCCCGGCTGCCTGCGCAGACGACGACGTGCAGACGACGACGCGGGGCGCTCCGGCCGGAGCGCCCCGCGTCGTCCTGTCCTCGTGACAGGGATTCCCTCGCGTCAGTCGAGGTCGACGCGCAGCTCGGCGCCGGTGCGCTCGAGGACCTCCTCGGTGGTCACCCCGGGGGCCAGCTCACGCAGCACGAGACCGTCGTCGGTCACGTCGATGACGGCCAGGTCGGTGATGATCCGCTGGACGACACCCTTGCCCGTGAGGGGCAGGACGCACTCCTGCACGATCTTGTGCGAGCCGTCCTTGGCGACGTGCTCCATGAGGACGATGACCTTCTTGGCGCCGTGGACGAGGTCCATCGCGCCGCCCATGCCCTTGACCATCTTGCCGGGGATCATCCAGTTGGCGATGTCGCCGTTCTGCGCCACCTGCATCGCGCCGAGGATGGCGGCGTCGACCTTGCCGCCGCGGATCATGCCGAAGCTGGTCGCGGAGTCGAAGATCGAGGCCCCCTTGCGCAGGGTGACCGTCTCCTTGCCGGCGTTGATCAGGTCGGCGTCCACCGCGTCGTCGGTGGGGTAGGGGCCGACGCCCAGGATGCCGTTCTCCGACTGGAGCACGATCTCGACGTCCTCGGGGACGTAGTTGGGCACGAGCGTCGGCAGGCCGATGCCGAGGTTCACGTAGTCACCGTCGGACAGCTCGGCAGCGGCGCGGGCCGCCATCTCCTCGCGGGTGCGTGCCATGTCAGGCCTCCTTCTGGGTCGTGACGGTGCGCTTCTCGATGCGCTTGTCGGCGGCCTGCTCGGGGGTGAGCGCGACGACGCGCTGGACGTAGATGCCGGGGAGGTGGATCGAGTCCGGGTCGAGCTCGCCGGGCTCGACGAGCTCCTCGACCTCGGCGATGGTGACGCGGCCGGCCATGGCGCACAGGGGGTTGAAGTTGCGTGAGGTCGTGCGGAAGACGAGGTTGCCGTGGCGGTCGCCCTTCCAGGCGCGCACGAGGGCGAAGTCGGTCGCGATGGCCTCCTCGAGGACGAACTCGTGCTCCTCGGAGGTGGTCGTGCCGTCCGCCGCGCGGGAGGCGACGGCGAAGGTGCGCGTCTCCTTGGCGGGGGAGGCGACGGCGATCCCGCCGCTCTCGTCGTAGCGCCACGGCAGGCCGCCGTCGGCGATCTGGGTCCCCACGCCGGTGCGGGTCCAGAACCCGGCGATGCCGGCGCCGCCGGCACGCAGCTTCTCCGCCAGGGTGCCCTGGGGAGTCAGCTCGACCTCGAGCTCGCCCGAGAGGTACTGGCGGGCGAACTCCTTGTTCTCACCGACGTAGGAGGAGACCATGCGCCGGATCTGGCCGCCGGCGAGCAGGAGCCCCAGGCCCCAGTCGTCGACGCCGCAGTTGTTCGAGACGCACTCGAGGTCACGCACCCCCTTCGCTCGGAGCTGGGCGATGAGCACGCTCGGGATGCCACACAACCCGAATCCGCCCACGGCCAGAGTGGCGCCGTCGGGGATGTCCGCGACGGCCTCGGCTGGGGAGCTGACGACCTTGTCCATGGCGCCACCGTAGCCGTCTCCCGACGGTCCACCGGTGTGAGGGGAGGACATGGGTGGTCGGGGATGACGGGTCCGGAGCACATCTTCGGTGAGGCCGGGGGGCCGTGAGGCGCCAGCGGACGTGTGTGAACTACAGGGACGTAATTGCCCGGTGAGGCTGGCGTGTCTGGCGTGACTCATGGAATAAGAGTGACCGGCTGTGATGTCTGGGAGCGCTGTGACAAGTGTGACGAGATGGACCTGCCGCCCCGATCGGGTCCCCCTGCCCGCGTCCACACAAGGAGCAACCGCGTGTCTCGTTCCGTCCGCTTCGTCGGCGCCGCCCTCATCCCGGCCTTCACCCTGCCCCTCGCCGGGACCGCCACCGCTCGCAGCACCGCGGTTCCCCCGCCGCCGACGAACAGCAACCTGCCCAAGGACCTGGACGTCGCGTCGCCCTACATCCCGCAGTCCGTCTGCGACCCGTCGCCTAAGGAGGGCGTCACCGCCTTCGCGCGGTTGATGGCCAACCACTACGACGAGTTCAACTACGGCATCTCGCGGGCCTGCAACTACGGGCTGACCGAGCACTCCGAGGGCCGCGCCCTGGACTGGATGCTCAACGCCTACGACCCGCACGAGCGGGCTGTGGCCGACGGCGTCATCTCCTGGCTCCTCGCACCGGACTCCGAGGGGCGCCCCGCGGCGATGGCCCGGCGCTTCGGGATCATGTACATCATCTGGAACCGCCAGATCTGGGGGACGTACCAGATGGACGAGGGGTGGCGGGCGTACAACGGCGTCAGCCCCCACACCGACCACATCCACTTCAGCTTCAGCTGGGACGGCGCCATGAAGCGCACGTCCTGGTGGACCGGTGTGGCGTGGACGAGCGTGACGCGCACCCCGGGTGGTCCGAGCGTGCCGCTGCCCGACCCCGACAGCTACCCGACGCTGCGTGAGGGAGCCTCCGGCCCCGACGTGCAGCTGGCGCAGAAGGTCCTCGGCGTGAGCGCCGACGGCGTCTTCGGACCCGCGACGAAGTCGGCGCTGCGCACCTGGCAGAGCAAGAACGACGTCCCCGTCACCGGCGTCCTCGACCAGGCGACCTGGGACAAGATGGTCCAGAAGGGCGACATCCCCCCGCGTGGCGGTGACGGCGGCGGTGAGCTCGACACGTACCTGACGACGACGATCCGTCTCGGCTCGACGGGCGACTCCGTCAAGGCCCTGCAGCGGACGCTCGGCATCACGGCGGACGGTGCCTTCGGCTCCCAGACCGAAAAGGCGGTCAAGCAGTTCCAGGAGGACAAGGAGCTGAAGGCCGACGGTGTCGTCTCGCCGAACGTGTGGCGCGCGCTCGCCGGCCTGAGCTACACCAAGACGGCAGGGACCTCGAGCAACCCGCTCGAGCCGTACATGGACACCAAGATCCGCAAGGGTGACCGGGGTGCTGCCGTCAAGGCGGCCCAGCAGGTCGTGGGCGTGACCGCCGACGGGATCTT
>NZ_BCSQ01000005.1 GCF_001570945.1 Janibacter anophelis NBRC 107843 | reverse complement strand
GAGCCGGTCGCCGCCCGCGGTCCGCAGGCGGGCGGCCGCGGCCACCGCCTCCCGGGTGAAGACCGGGTGCGCGTAGTCCATCCGGGCGACCACGTCCCCTTCGTCGAAGGGGGTCGGGGAGTTGAGCGTCACGAGGAACTGGTCACCGCCCTCGTCGTACCCGTGCAGGCGGTTCATCCAGTAGCTGACCCGCGGCTGCAGCGCGCCGCCGCAGGTGGCGCTGCGGTAGTTCCACGACGCCCGCGCCCGCCGCGCCCGCGGCAGGTGGCTCGTGTCGCGGTGCAGGACGGTCTCGTTGCGGGTGTAGCGGATCGCGCCGAGGTCCTCCTTTTCCTGCGGGGTCGCGTCGGCGAGCAGGGCAAGAGCCTGGTCGGCGTGCGTGGCGACGACGACCTTGTCGAAGGTCTCGACGGGTGCGGAGCCGCGAAGGGGCGCCCCACCGGCGGTGCGCACGTCGACCCCGTCGTCGTGCCGCGTGATCGCCGTGACCGGCGAGCCGCTGCGCACGTCGGGCAGTCGCGCGGTGAGGGCGTCGACGTAGGTGGCCGAGCCGCCGACGACGGTGCGCCAGGTCGGCGACCCGGAGACGCTGAGCATGCCGTGGTGCTCGAGGAAGGCGAAGAGGTGGCGGGCCGGGTAGTCGAGCGAGTCCTCGTCGCCGGAGGACCAGACGCACGAGACGAGCGGCAGCGCGAAGTGGGCGACGAAGTACCGCGAGAACCCGTGGCGGTCGAGGAACTCGCCCCACGTCGGGTCGTCCGTGGCACCGGCGTCGTGGAGCAGGGCCCGGGCCGCGCGGTGGAAGCGCGGGATCTCGGTGAGCATCCGCACGAAGCGCGGGTCGAGCGCCCGCCGCGGCTGGGCGAGCACCGCACCCGCCCCGCGGCCACCGGCCCACGACAGGCCGCACCCGTCGCAGGTGATCGACATGCTCATCTCGGTCGGCCGGGTCGGCACGTCGAGCTCGCGGAAGAGGCGCAGCAGGTGCGGGTAGGTGCGCTCGTTGTGGACGATGAACCCGCTGTCGACCCGCAGGCTGCCCCCGTCGCTCGTGGGCACCGTGTGCGTGTGGGCGTGCCCGCCGAGCCGGCTGTCGGCCTCGAAGAGGGTGACGTCGTGGGTGCGGGCCAGGACGTGCGCGGCCGTGAGGCCGGAGACGCCGGCGCCGACGACGGCGGCGCGCGGACGCCCGGTGGACGATGGGTCGCGGTGGTCGGTCACGGGGGGTCTCCTGCGGTGGACGGGGACGAAGGGGGCGACTCTCGAAGGGGGTTCGGCGCCACCCTCGTCCAAAGATTGTTTAACCTTTGTCCAGACGCTAGAGTGACTCTCGTCCGCTTGTCAAATGTTTGTTCAAGGATGGTTCGACGATGAAGATCACCCGCACGATCACCGTCCCCGGTACCCCTCCGGCGCTCGTGTACGCGTACCTCAGCGACTTCACGACGAGCGAGGAGTGGGACCCGGGCACCCTCGAGACGACGCTCCTCGAGGGCGATGGCGGGGTGGGCAGCCGCTACCACAACCGCTCGGTCTTCCGCGGTCGGCAGACCGAGCTGACCTACGTGACGGTCGACCTGCAGCCCGGGCGCCTGGTCGTCATGCGCGGCGACAACGACACGGTGGGGGTGCAGGACACCATGTCGATCAGTGCCGGTCCCGACGGAGGTAGCGTGCTCGTCTACGAGGCGGACTTCAGGTTCAAGGGCCTCGCCAAGCTGGCCACCCCCTTCCTCCGTGGCCCGCTGCGGCGACTCGGGGACGACGCCGAGGAGGCACTCGCCCGAGTGCTGCCGCAGTTGTAGAGGAGCCCGAGGACCACCGCCCATGTACACGATCAAGCGCGCCGCCGAGCTGACCGGGATCCCGGCCGCGACCCTGCGCGCCTGGGAGCGCCGCTACGACGTCGTCGAGCCGCACCGGACCGACTCCGGCTACCGGCTCTACGACGACGCGGCGGTCGCCCGGCTGCGCGACATGGCCGCGCTCGTCGCCGACGGATGGACCGCGAGCACCGCTGCGGCAGAGGTGGATCGGCGCCACTCCGAGGGCGCGGCGTCCGCGCCGGCCGGGGGCACTCCCCCTTCGCCCGCCGTCGACGCACCGACGGACGTGGCCGCCTCGCCGCACGCCACGACCCCCACGGACGCCGCCTCCCGTGAGGCGACGACGCGCCTCATCACCGCCGCCGCGGCGATGGACCCGGCCGCGGTGGGGCGCGTCCTCGACGAACGCTTCGCGACCGCGTCCTTCGAGTCCGTCGTCGACGACTGGCTGCTGCGCGCCCTCGACGAGGTCGGCCTCGCCTGGGCCGACGGCCGGATCACGGTCGCCGGCGAGCACCTCGTGGCGCACGCGGTGCTGCGCCGCCTCGCCGCCGCCTTCGACGCCGCCGCGAGCCGACCCGGCGGGCCACGCGTCCTCGTCGGCCTGCCGTCGAACGTCCACCACGAGCTGGGGATCTTCGCCTTCGCCGTCGCACTGCGCCGCCTCGGCGTCGACGTCGTCTACCTCGGACCCGACCTGCCGGCCGACGCCTGGCGCTCGGCCCTCGACGCGCACGACGCGCGCTGCGCAGTGCTGGCGGTCCCCCGCAAGCAGGACGCCAAGGCGGCCCGCGCGGTCGTCGCGGCCCTGCGCTCCGCCGACCCCGCGGTCACCGTGCTCGTCGGCGGCGGACGGCAGGAGGACCTGACCGACCCCGACGTCGTCCACCTCGGCCACGACGTCCTGCCCGCGGCCCGACGCGTCGCGGACCTGCTCCCCCGGTGAGGCGACGGTCCGCTCCCTTCGCTGCGTAGACTCCGCAGCACCATGAGCACCCTGCAGACGCTCGACCGCGGCCTCGAGGCGATCGACATCGTCTCCCGTCGCGCGGCGGGCATCTCCCCCGCAGAGCTCGCCGACGAGCTGGGGGTGCACCGCGCCGGCGCCTACCGCATCCTCGCCACCCTCGAGCGACGTCACCTCGTGACGAAGGGGGATGACGGCCGCTACCGCCTCGGCAGCGGGGCGCTCGTCGTCGCCGGCCGGTTCATGGGGCAGTACCGCACCGCCGCGCAACCGATCGTCCAGGACCTCGCCGACCGGACCGGCCACACGGCGCTCGTCAGCATCGCCGACCGCGACGAGTCGGTCGCCATCGCCGTCGCCGAGCCGGCCGCCCGCGGACCCATCGGCATCAGCTACCGAGTCGGCACCCGGCACCCCCTCGAGCACGGCGCCGACGGCCTGGCGATCCTCGCCCTGCGCCCCGAGCAGCCCGACGACATCGACGCGGTCCGCGCCGCCCGCCTCCACGGGCACGCGGTCTCCCGCGGCGAGGTCCAGCCCGGCACCGCCGGACTGGCCGTGGGGACCGGAGCGGTCTCCGACACCGACGTCGAGAGCGCCATCGGCCTCATCGCCCTGGGGCAACCCACCGACCTCGACCTCGACACGCTCCTGCCGGTCCTGCACGAGGCGCGTGAGCGGATCGCGCGGTTGTACTGAGGGCCTCCCCTCGAGACGCTTGCTGCGCAAGCTCCTCGGGGAACGTTGGGGGGCGTTGGGCGTAGAATGTGCGCTGAGCGCACACACTGACTCTCCATCCGCACAACGTCGTAAGGATCAGCCATGGCCCACTACCGCCAGGTCGGACCGGTGCCGGACAAGCGGCACACCCTCTTCAAGGACGAGGACGAGCGCATCCTCTACGAGGAGCTCATGGGTGAGGAGGGCTTCAGCTCGGACAGCTCGCTGCTCTACCACCGCCACATCCCGTCGGGGATCGTCGGCGCGCGGCACTGGGAGCTGCCCGACCAGACGCTCACCCCCAACGAGCCGCTGCTGCCGCGCCACCTCACGCCGCACGACCTCTTCTCCGAGGAGAGCGCGGCGACGATCGACGCGGTGACAGGCCGCCAGCTGCTCCTCGGCAACGGCGACGTGCGCCTGTCCTACTCGCAGGTCGGCACCACCTCGCCGTTGTACAAGAACGCGATCGGTGACGAGTGCGTCTACGTCGAGCGCGGCTCGGCCCTCGTGGAGACCCAGTTCGGCGCGCTCGAGGCGAGCGAGGGCGACTACGTCATCATCCCCCGCGCGACGATCCACCGCTGGGTGCTGCGCGACGGCGAGAGCGCCCGGCTGTACTTCATCGAGGCGTCCAGCCACATCAGTCCGCCCAAGCGCTTCCTCTCCCGCTACGGCCAGTTCCTCGAGCACGCGCCGTACTGCGAGCGCGACCTGCGCGGCCCGACGCAGCCGCTGCTCGTCGAGGAGCAGGACGTCGACGTCTACATCAAGCACCGCGGTCGCGGCCCGAGCGGCATCACCGGCACGATCCACACGGTGCCGGAGCACCCCTTCGACGTCGTCGGCTGGGACGGGTGCCTCTACCCGTACACCTTCAACATCCGCGACTACATGCCGATCACGGGCAAGGTGCACCAGCCGCCGCCGGCGCACCAGGTCTTCGAGGGACACAACTTCGTCGTGTGCAACTTCGTCCCGCGCAAGGTCGACTACCACGAGCTGTCCGTGCCGGTGCCGTACTACCACTCCAACGTCGACAGCGACGAGGTCATGTTCTACGTCGACGGCGACTACGAGGCGCGCAAGGGATCGGGCATCGCCCAGGGCTCCATCTCGCTGCACCCGGGCGGCCACGCGCACGGCCCGCAGCCGGGTGCGGTCGAGGCCTCACTCGGCGCCGAGTACTTCGACGAGACCGCGGTCATGGTCGACACCTTCCGCCCGCTCGACCTCGGCGTCGGCGGCATGGCCACGGACGACGGCAAGTACGCGGGCTCCTGGACCGGCGGCCGCTTCGAGGTCGGCTCGTGAGCGTGACCCAGCAGCAGACCGTCCCCGAGCAGTTCGTCGAGTTCTTCGACGACGCCGCGACCTTCCCGCCCGGGCTCGCCCCGGTCGAGCGCGCGGTGACCGACCACGTGGCGCGGCGCGCGAGCCTGCTCGACGGCGCGGTCGGCCCGGCCGTCCTCGCGCTGGCCGACCTGCCCGAGGCCGCGGGCATCGCCGCCGGGCTCGACCTGACCGGCGGACCCGTCGAGGCCTCCGTCGTCACCCCCGCCGGTGCCCTCGGGCAGGCCCTGGCCGCCCGCGCGGAGGTGGCGCCACACCTGCGGATCGTCGCGGTCGAGCTCAAGACCGACCCCACCGACCGCGCGGTGTGGACCGAGCAGGTCCGCGAGGCCGCGCAGGTCACCGACCTGCCGGTCTACGTCGAGCTGACGGCCGGCCAGGTCGCCGACGGTGCGCTCGACGAGCTGGCGGGGACCCCCCTTCGCCTGAAGTACCGCACCGGCGGCATCGAGGCCCACCTCTTCCCCACCCCGCAGGAGCTCGGCGACGTGCTCACCGGGGCCGTGGCGGCGGGCCTGCCGTTCAAGCTGACCGCCGGCCTGCACGAGGCGATCCGGTACACCAACGCGACGACCGGCTTCACCCACCACGGCTTCCTCAACATCGCCCTCGCCACCGAGGCCGCCCGGGCTGGTGAGGACCGCGAGGTCGTCGCCGGCTGGCTCGCCGAGACCGACCCGGAGCGCCTCGCGCGCGCCGGCGCCGCGTCCGACGGGCGGTGGCGTGAGTCGTTCACCTCATTCGGCACGTGCAGCGTCGGCGAGCCGGCCGACGCCCTGCGGCGACTCGACCTCTTCCCCGCCTGACCCCCTTCGTCCATCCCCGACCCGAGAGGGCCACATCCCATGACGACTGCAGCGCAGCGCTTCTCGACCGAGGGCTTCGGCCCCGACAACCTGCCGTACGCCTCCTTCTCCCCCGCAGGCGGCGACCCGCGCCTGGGCGTGCGCCTGGGTGACCTCGCGATCTCCCTGCGCGACCTCGTCGCCGCGGTGACCGCCGCCGACGGCCCGCGCCTGCCGGTGGATGCCGGTACCGCGGCCTCCGCTGCCGACCTCGACGCGCTCCTGGCCGCCGGGCACACCGTGTGGCAGCCGCTGCGCGCGTGGCTGCAGGAGGTCGTGACGACCGACGGGCTCGACGGCATCGTCGAGGCCGTCGCGACGCCGGTCGCCGACGTCACGCTGCACATGCCTTTCACCGTCGCCGACTACGTCGACTACTACGCCTCCGAGCAGCACGCCTCCAACATCGGCCGGATGTTCCGCCCCGACCAGGCGCCGCTGCTGCCCAACTGGAAGCACCTGCCCGTCGGCTACCACGGCCGCGCCGGCACGGTCATCCCGTCGGGCACCGACGTGCCGCGCCCCAAGGGCCTGCGGCCGGAGGAAGGGGGGACCCCCAGCTTCGGTCCGTCGCGTCGCCTCGACATCGAGGCCGAGCTCGGCTTCGTCGTCGGCGGGTCGGCCCCCGAGGGTGAGGTGTCCGTCGCCCGCGCCGGGAGCGAGCACCTCTTCGGCGTCGTGCTCTTCAACGACTGGTCCGCGCGCGACATCCAGGGCTACGAGTACGTGCCGCTCGGTCCGTACCTCGGCAAGTCCTTCGCCTCGTCGATCTCGCTGTGGGTCGTGCCGTGGGAGGCGCTGGCCGCCGCCCGCGTCACTCCCCCGGCCCGCGAGCACCAGCTGGCCGAGTACCTCGACGACTCGCAGGACCCGTGGGCGCTCGACATCACGATGGAGGTCGACCTCGACGGCGAGGTCGTGTCGCACCCGCCGGTCAAGGAGCTGTACTGGACCGCGCCGCAGATGGTCGCGCACATGACGGTGGGCGGCGCCTCGCTGCGTCCGGGTGACTTCTTCGGCTCGGGCACCGTCTCGGGTGACGAGCGGGAGCAGCGCGGGTCCTTCATGGAGCTGTCGTGGGGCGGCAAGGAGCCGCTCGTGCTCGCCGACGGCCGGGAGATGCGATTCCTCGAGGACGGTCAGACGGTGACGCTGCGCGGCACCGCTCCCGGCCCCGACGGGTCGGTCATCGACCTCGGTGAGTGCGTGGGGACGATCCGCCCGGCGCGCTGAGGCCGCTGAGCGGGTCGAGGTACCCCCGGTCGAGGTGGGCCCGGCCCTCCTGGAGGGTCAGCGATACCTCCACCCGGAGGACCGGGGAGCCACGCGTCGGGGGCCGGCCCGCTCACGCCACGCGCCTACCCATAGGGGGTATGGGGGGAGGTCGGTCGGCGCAGGGGCTGCCCACCTATGCTGGGTGCGTGGGTACGAACGGGCGCAGGCTCTGCAGCGGTCCACGCCACGGGCGAGGAGTCGTCTGGAGCGTGGTCCTGCTCGCCCTCGCGTCCACGGTGGTCGCGGGCATCCTCGCGATGCACGGATTCGCCGTGGGGCACCATGGCGCCGCTCCCGCTCCCGTCGACAGGACGAGCACGTCGGCCGCCCAGGCCGGCCACCACGGACACGGCACCACGGCTGGAGAGCTCGCCGCTCCCTTCGACACGTCGCAGGCACCCGCGCCGGCGCCCGGCGGCACGATGCACGACTCGTGCCCGGTCGGTCCGTGCGGTGACGTGGGTTCGGCGGGTGCCGCGTGCCTCTTCGTCCTGCTGTCCCTGACCCTCGCGCTGCCGGGGCGGGGCCGGGCTCTCTGGTCCTGGCGACCCCCACGTGCGTCGGCGGTCCCACTGCCCGCGTGGGGCGCCGACCGCCAGGCACCCCCACGCGAACTCCTGACGAGGTTGTGCGTCTGCCGGACGTGAGCACTGCCTCCGGCCACCCCGCGGACCGCGGTGGTGCCGGAATTCCTGCCCACCCTGCACGACCCACCCTTGACCAGGAAGCGATCCACCATGCGCAGACACACCATCACGACCGCCGTCGTCGGCCTGACCGCCGCGCTGACCCTCGCCGGCTGCTCCTCGAGCGAGCCCGCCGACACCCAGGACACGTCCAGCAGCGCGAGCCCCGGCTCGGCCGCGGACTTCAACCAGGCCGACGTCACCTATGCCCAGGGCATGACGATGCACCACCAGCAGGCCGTCGACATGTCCGACACCGTGCTCGACAAGGACGGCCTCGACCCGGAGGTCGCCCGTCTGGCCCGGGACATCAAGGACGCGCAGGGTCCCGAGATCCGCACGATGGAGGGCTGGCTGGAGGACTGGGGCCACCCGATGGACCACGGTGGCCACGGCTCGGCCTCGGGCGATGAGGGCCACATGGACGGCATGGTGAGCGCCGAGGACATCCGCGCGCTCGAGCGAGCCGACGGCGCCACCGCCTCCCGGCTCTTCCTCGACCAGATGATCGAGCACCACGAGGGCGCGGTCGACATGGCCAAGCAGCACCGCAAGGACGGCCACAACCCCGAGGCGCTCCAGCTCTCCGAGGACGTCATCACCGACCAGCAGGCCGAGATCACCGAGATGCGCCAGATGCGCAAGACCCTCTGACCTCGACACCCCACCCACGTGGCCCGGCCGGCTCCGGCTGGCCGGGCCCACCCCCTTCGCCCTCCTCTTCCGAAAGGTGCCGACCATGTCCGCCCTCCCCCGTCGCTCCCTCCTCGCCCTGCCCTTGCTCGGCGCGTTGGTCGCCTGCAGCGACTCCCCCACCCCTGCCGCCACGCCGCCCGCCTCCACGCCCACGGCGAGCGCCCCGACCTCGCTGCCGCCGCGCGTCGCCCGACACGGTGTCGACGCCGAGCAGCTCGCGATGTCCGTCTACAAGGACGCGTCGTGCGGGTGCTGCAGCGGGTGGGTCAGGCATGCCGAGGAGCACGGCTTCGCGATCACCACCGAGCTCCCGGACAACCTCGCGACCGTGTGGACCGAGCACGAGATCCCGCTCGAGATGCAGTCCTGCCACCTCGCCCGCAACCGGGACGGCCACCTCTTCGTCGGGCACGTGCCCGTCCGCCACGTGCTCGAGTACCTCGCCGACCCGCCGAGGGGGGCTCGCGGCCTCAGCGTGCCCGCCATGCCCGTCGGGACGCCCGGGATGGAGCAGGGCGACCAGTTCGACCCCTACTCGGTCATGCTCCTGACCGACGGCGAGCCGGAGGTCTTCGCCAAGGTGGCGACGGCCAAGGAGCAGGAGGTCTGACCCGCCCGAGACGGATGTCGGCAGCGCGGCCTAGATTGACGCAGTGACGACGACCGAACGCATCCACGCCCGCCTCCTGCGGCGCGACCTCGAGGCCGAGGCCGAGTTGCCCGAGGCGGTGCGGCGGGAGGTGCCGCGCAATGCCCTTCGTCTCGTCGGGGCCAATGCGCTGCAGTCCTCGGGTGACCAGACCGTCAATGCCTCGACGGTGCTGCCGTGGCTCTTCCACGCGCTCGGGGTGCCGCCGGTGCTCACCGGTGCGCTCGTGCCGATCCGCGAGTCCGGGTCGATGCTCCCCCAGGCCTTCCTCACCCCCTTCGTCGTGCGGGTGCGCCAGCGCAAGTCCGTCTTCGTCACCGGCGCGCTCGTGCAGGCCGCGTCCGTCGCGACGATGGCCGTGAGCGCCGCGCTGCTCGACGGACTCGTCGCCGGTGTCGTCATCCTGATCGCACTCGCCGTCTTCTCCCTCGGGCGTTGCCTGTGCTCGATCTCGTCCAAGGACGTGCAGGGACGGACGATGCCGAAGGGAGAGCGCGGCCAGATCAACGGCCTGGCCACGACCGCCTCCGGGATCGTCGCGATCACCCTCGGGCTCGCGGTGCGCGCCCTCGGCGAGGACCTCGACGCCGGCGTCCTCGCGGCGGTCCTCGGGCTCGGCGCTGTGCTGTGGGTGCTCGTGGCGGTCGTGTACGTCGGGGTGCGCGAGCCGGCGGAGGACCCGGGTGACGGCTCGAGGTCGACGGACGAACGTGACGACGGGCCGGGGTGGTTCGCCGAGACGCTCACGCTGCTGCGCGAGGACGGGGACTTCCGCCGATTCGTGACCGTGCGCGGGTTCCTGCTCGTGTCCTCGCTCAGCCCGCCGTTCATCGTGACGATGGCGGTGCAGGCGGGGGCTCCGGCGCTGACCGGCCTGGGCGGGTTCATCATCGCCTCGGGCGTGGCGGCGCTGCTCGGTGGCCGGCTCTTCGGGCGGATGGCCGACCGGTCGAGCAAGCGGCTGATGACGATCGGCGCGGCACTGGCCTCGGTCGTGCTCGCCGCGCTCGTGCTCACGACGACGCTGCTCGACCTCGACGGCGGGAGCCTGGCGACGTACGCGATCTTCGTCAGCAGCTACTTCCTCGTGACGATGCTGCACACCGGGGTGCGGGTCGGACGCAAGACCTATGTCGTCGACATGGCCGAGGGCGACCGGCGCACGACCTACGTCGCCGTCTCCAACTCCGCGATGGGCGTGATCCTGCTCGTCGTCGGTGCGGTCAGCTCGGCGATCGCCGGATTCGGGGTCGAGTGGGCGCTGGTCTTCCTCGCCGCCCTGGGCGTGCTCGGGGTGCTCGCCTCGCTGCGCCTGCCGGAGGTGTCGCGCAGATGAGCGGGTCCCCCGCTCCGCTGCGGCTGGCCTCTGCCCCGGGCCGGTGGGTCCTCGTCATGACCATCCTCGCCTCGGGCATGGCGATGATTGACGCGACGATCGTCAATGTCGCCCTGCCGGCGATCGGCGCCACCTTCGAGGCCCCCTTCGCCACCCTGCAGTGGGTCGTGACGGGCTACGCGCTCACGCTCGCGGCCTTCATCCTCCTCGGCGGGGTGCTCGGCGACCGCTACGGCAGGCGGCGGGTCTTCGTCCTCGGCACGGCGTGGTTCGCGCTCGCGTCGCTGGCCTGCGGGCTCGCGCCGAGCGACGTGTGGCTCGTCGTCGCGCGGGCCCTGCAGGGCATCGGAGCCGCGCTGCTCACCCCCGGCAGCCTCGCGATGCTGCAGACCGCCTTCGTCCCGGACGACCGGCCGCGCGCGATCGGCGCGTGGGCCGGGTACGGCGGGGTCGCGACCGTCATCGGGCCGTTCGTCGGCGGCTGGCTCATCGACGTCGCCTCGTGGCGGTGGGCCTTCCTCATCAACCTGCCGATCGCCGCGATCGTGCTCGCGATCGCGGCGCGCCACGCCCCCGAGGACCACGGGGCCCGCGATCCCGGTCGGCTCGACGGCGTCGGCGCCGCGCTCGGTGTCATCGCGCTCGCCGCGGTCACCTGGGCGCTCACGAGCAGTGGCGAAGGGGGCCTCACCGGCCCCACACTCGCCGTCGCCGCGATCGGTGTGGCGGCGGGCATCGCCTTCGTCGTCCACGAGCGCAGGACGGCCGACCCGATGCTGCCGCTCGGGATCTTCCGCTCGCGCAGCTTTTCCACGGTCAACGCGGTGACCTTCGTCGTCTACGGCGCGATGGGCGTGGTCTTCCTGCTCCTCGTCCTGCAGCTGCAGGTCGTCACCGGGTGGGGCCCGGTCGCGGCCGGCATCGCGAGCCTGCCGACGACCCTGCTGATGATGGCGCTCTCGTCACGCTCGGGTGAGCTCGCGGCCCGCATCGGCCCGCGGGTGCAGATGTCGCTCGGCCCGCTCGTCATGGCCCTCGGCGTGCTGCTCCTGCTGCCCGTCGGCGCCGGCGCGGACTACGTGACGGACGTGCTGCCGGGCGTCACCGTCTTCGGTCTCGGGCTGACCGCGATGGTCGCACCCCTGACCGCCACGGCCCTGTCGACGGCGCCCGACGAGCTCGCCGGTCTGGCCTCGGGGATCAACAACGCGGTCGCCCGCACCGGCGGCCTCCTGGCCGTCGCCGCCATCCCGCCGCTGGCGGGCCTGACCGGTCAGGTCGTCGAGGAGCCGGCTGCATTCGCCGACGGCTACCGGGTCGCGATGCTGGTCTGCGCCGTGATCATCGCCGCCGGTGGCGTGCTCGCCGGTCTGCTGCTGCCGTCGGGGACGGATCTCGGCAGACCCTAGGCTGGGCGCGTGAGCGGCAACACACGAGACATCGAGGCAGGCGTCCATCAGGACTTCCGGGAGGAGATGTCCTACGGGTCCTACCTGGCACTGGAGACGCTGCTCGACGCGCAGCGGCCGGTGAGCGACCACCACGACGAGATGCTCTTCATCATCCAGCACCAGACCTCGGAGCTGTGGCTCAAGCTCGTGCTCCACGAGACCCGCTCGGCGATGGAGCTGCTCGCCGCCGACGAGATGCGCATCGCCCTCAAGCGCATCGCGCGCGTCAAGCACATCCAGCGCACGCTGACCGACCAGTGGTCGGTCCTCGCGACGCTCACGCCGACGGAGTACCAGGAGTTCCGCCCCTACCTCGGGCACGCCTCGGGCTTCCAGTCCTGGCAGTACCGGACCGTCGAGTTCGCCCTGGGCAACAAGCACCCCGGCATGCTGCGGGTGCACGAGGCCGACCCGCAGGCGCACGCGGTGCTGGCCGAGCTCCTCGAGGCACCGAGCCTCTACGACGAGTTCCTCCGGTACCTCGCGCGGCGCGGCTACGCGATCCCGGAGCGGGTCCTCGAGCGCGACCTCACCCGCGCGCACGAGCTCGACCCGGAGCTCACGGCGGTCTTCGCCGACATCTACTCCCACGCCGAGGAGCACTGGGACGTCTACGAGGCGTGCGAGGAGCTCGTCGACCTCGAGGACAACTTCCAGCTGTGGCGCTTCCGCCACCTCAAGACGGTGCAGCGCACCATCGGGATGAAGACCGGCACCGGCGGCAGCTCCGGCGTCGGGTTCCTCCAGCGGGCGCTCGACCTGACCTTCTTCCCCGAGCTGTTCGCCGTGCGCACGGAGATCGGCGCGTGAGCGCGGTCCTGCCGGACCGGCTGCGCGAGCACGCGGCCGCGCTCGACGCGAGTGACCCCCTTCGTCACTGTCGGGATCTCTACCTGCCCGCCGACGGTCTCGTCGCCTACCTCGACGGCAACTCCCTCGGCCGTCCGCTGCGCGCGACCGCGGAGCGGATCACGCAGTTGGTCGAGCACGACTGGGGCACCCGGTTGATCCGCTCGTGGGACGAGCAGTGGATGGAGCTGCCGCTGCGGCTCGGCGACCGCATCGGCGAGGTCTGCCTCGGCGCGGCACCCGGCCAGACGGTCGTCGGTGACTCGACCACGGTGATGCTCTACAAGCTGCTGCGCGCGGCCGTCGCCGCGGCCGGTCCGCAGCGCCCGGAGATCGTGCTCGACACGGAGAACTTCCCGACCGATCGCTATGTCGCAGAAGGCATCGCGGCCGAGACCGGCGCCCGTCTGGTGTGGGTCGAGCCGGACCCGGCGAAGGGGGTCACCCCCGACCTCGTCGCCGACGCCCTGACCGGGCGCACGGGTGTCGTCCTGCTCTCGCACGTCGCGTACAAGTCGGCGTGGGTCGCGGACCTGCCGGAGATCACCCGCCTCGCGCACGAGGCCGGCGCGCTCGTGCTGTGGGACCTGTGCCACTCCGTCGGCGTCCTGCGCACCGACCTCGATGCGCACGGGGTCGACCTCGCCGTGGGCTGCACGTACAAGTTCCTCGGCGCCGGGCCGGGGGCGCCGGCCTTCGGTTATGTCGCGGCGCGCCACCAGGAGCGGCTGCGCCAGCCGATCCAGGGATGGATGGGCCACGCGGAGCCCTTCGTCATGGGGCCGGGCTACCGGGCGGGCGCGGGCATGCGCGGTTTCATCTCCGGCACTCCCCCGGTGCTCGGCATGGTCGGCATCGAGGACACGGTCGACCTCATCGAGTCCGTCAGCCTGGATGCGGTGCAGGACAAGGCAATCGGGCTCGGGCGCTTCGTCATCGACGCCGTCGACGAAGTGCTCGGCAGCCACGGCGTGCGGGTCGTCTCGCCGCTCGACGACGCGCAGCGCGGGGGCCACGTGACGCTGGCGCACCCCCGGTTCCGCGAGGTCTACCGAGAGCTGTGGGCGCAGGACGTCGTGCCCGACTTCCGCGAGCCGGACGGCATCCGGCTCGGGCTCTCGCCGCTCAGCACGTCCTACGCCGAGGTGGCCGAGGCGCTGCTGCGGATCGAGGCCCTGCTCAGCGACTGATCGCCGCGAGGACCGTCGGCCAGTGCGGCGAGCGCGGGTCGATGACGTCGAAGTGGTGTGCTCCCGCGAGCAGCGTGCTCGCTGCCGGGAATCGCTCGGTCTGGGACACCGGGACCGTGGCGTCGTCCCGGCCGTGGACGAGGTGGATGCGCTGCAGCGCATCCGGGGCTCGTGACGCCAGTGCGGTCGGGTCGAGCCGCCGGTAGGTCATCGGCGCCTCCTGCGGGTCGTGTCCGATCCAGTCGCGGACCGCGTCGTCACCGAGCCGATCCGCCACTGCCGCAGCGAAGTCGGCGACCGGCGCGAGCGCGACGACGTGCACCGGGGGCAGCTCGGGCACGAGCCCTCGCCAGAGCACGAGGGCACCTCCGGCGGAGTGACCCACCCACGCGTGGACGTCGATGCCCTCCCCCGCCAGGTACGCGTCCACTGCAGCCAGGTCCTCGGTGGCCGTGCACGGCGCACCGGGGATCCGGCGGTACTCGGGGAGGACCACCTGCCACCCCGCGGCCGCGAGTGCCCGGGCGGTCGGACGCGCGTGGGCGCGGTCGACGCCGGGGCGGAAGTAGCCACCGTGCACGAGGACGACGGCAGGAGCATCGTCCGACCCGTAGCGCTCGAGGACCGCGTCCGCCGCGGGACCGTAGCGGTGACTCGGGGGCGCATCGCGCATCCCGTCGTCGAGCAGCTGGGCCAAGGACTCGTCCTCGGCCGTCTCGATCGCGGTGGGCTCCCTCACCGGCGGGCCCCTCCCTTCGTCGCTGTGCACAGATGTCCCATGCTCACGCCGGGGCCGACCTGCCGCAACCGGGAGCAGCGACGGACGGCGCACGCACGCCCCACCACAGCATTGCCCGATGGCAATGCAACCTCTCGACATCAAGACGTTGCATTTCCCCGGGGAGATGCAATCTTTCGACGTCAAGACTCTGCATGGGGTCGGGCGGACCGGGAGAAGGGAGCCGACGACACGACACGAGCGCCCACGTTCCGGGGACGTGCGCGCTCGCGTCATGCGTGACGTCGGGTCGTCACCACCCTGGTGCTCAGACGCCGAGGTAGGCCTGCTGCACCGCCGGGTCGTCCGCGAGGTCGCTCGCCGCGCCCGAGAGGACCACCCGGCCCTCGGCGAGCACGTACCCCGTCGAGGCGATCTTCAGCGCCGAGCGGGCGTTCTGCTCGGCGAGCAGGACCCCGATGCCCTCCTGGTTGATGCCCACGATGGCGTCGAAGACCTGCTGCGTGATGAGCGGGGCCAACCCCATCGAGGGTTCGTCGAGGATGAGCATCTTCGGGTCCGACATCAGCGCCCGGCCGATGGCCACCATCTGCTGCTGGCCACCCGAGAGCGAGCCCGCGTCCTGGTGGCTCTTGTCCTGCAGCACCGGGAAGAGGTCGTAGGTGCGTCCGAGGAGCTCACGCACCCGCCGCTTGTCCCGACGACCCACGTAGGCACCGAGCATCAGATTCTTCTCCACCGACATCCGCGGGAAGAGGTGCCGCCCCTCGGGACAGTGCGCCAACCCGCGCCGCACGATCGCCGCCGGACGGCTGCGGGTGGTCTCCTCCCCTTCGAACTCGACCCGACCCGCGGTCGGCCGCAGCACCCCGCTCACGGTGCGGAAGAGCGTCGACTTGCCGGACCCGTTGGCGCCCAGGATGACGGTGAGCTCACCGGCCGGAGCCGTGATGTCGACCGAGTGCAGGACATCGCCCGCGCCGTACCCGGCGCTCAGGCCGCTGATCCTCATCATGACGTTGCTCCTGCCGCGCCCGCGTCCGCACCGAGGTAGGCCTCGATGACGAGCGGGTCGTTCCTGATCTCCTCCGGGGTGCCCATGGCGATCCGCTGGCCGTGGTCGAGGACGACGATCTGGTCGGCCAGGTCCATGACCATCGACATCTTGTGCTCGACGAGGCAGACGGTGATGCCGCGCTCCACGATCTGGCGGATGAGCCGACCGAAGGACTCGGTCTCCTCGTCCGTCGCCCCCGCGGCCGGCTCGTCGAGGAGCAGCAGCGAGGGCTCCGTCGCCAACGCCTGCGCGATCGAGATGCGCTTCTGCGCCTCCTGGGGCAGCGTCGAGGCGATGTCGTCCCGCAGGTGCGCGGCACCGACGAACTCGAGCTCACTCATCGACGTGGCCAGGCTGCGCCGCTCGTCGCGCCGGTGCCGCGGGGTGTGCAGCACGGCATCGATCGCGTTCGACCTCGACCGCACCACGCAGGCGGCACGCACGTTGTCCAGGACGCTCGAGCCCTCGAAGAGGTGCGTGGTCTGGAATGTGCGGGCGATGCCCTCGCGCACCGTCTGGTGCGGCTTCATCCCGGTGATGTCCTTGCCGTTGAAGGTCACCGTGCCCGAGGTGGGCCGGTAGAAGCCGGCGAGCAGGTTGAACAGCGTCGACTTGCCGGCGCCGTTGGGTCCGATGATCGCCGTCACGCAGCCCTCCGGCACGTCGAAGTCGACGTCCCTCACCGCGTGCAGGCCACCGAAGGCCTTGCCGAGTCCGCGTACCTCGAGCAGCATCAGCGGACCCCCTCTCTCGTCGTGGCCGTGGACCCGGCCGGGGCGGTGCTCTCGGGGGCCGGGCGCCGCCCTTCGTCCTCGGGCGGTGAACCCCGCCCACGTCGCCGCCGCGAGGCGAGGAACTCGTTGAGGTACCCGACGATCCCGCGCGGGGCGAAGATGACGAGCAGGACGATGATCGGCCCGAGGACGATGAAGCGGTACGACTCGAGATCCTGCAGCAGCTCGAAGAGGAAGGCGACGAGCACGCTGCCGACGATCGGCCCCATGACCGTGCCCATCCCGCCGATGAGCAGGAAGAGCAGGAACTGGAAGGTCAGGTCGATCGACGCGGAGTCGGCCCCGATGAACCCGTTGAGCGTCGCGAAGAGTCCGCCCGCGAGGCCGGCCGTGCCCGCCGAGGCGGTGTAGGCCAGCTGCTTGCTGACACCGACGTTGACGCCGATCGACTTGGCCAGGTCCTCCGAGGTGCGGATCGCGACGAGCGACCGGCCCGCGGAGGAGCGCAGGATCGCGTGCGTCGTGTACGCCGCGCCGGCGAGGAAGACCAGCACGAGGTAGTAGAGGACGACCGGGTCGCTGAAGTCGAGCGGCCCGATGTTTTCGGGCAGCTTGATCCCGCTGACGCCCGAGTGGGCGTGCGTGACCGACTCCCAGCGGATGACGATGATGTAGATCAGGAAGCCCAGCGCCATCGTGAAGATCGCGAAGTAGGCCCCCTGGGTCCGCAGGGCGATGAGTCCCGACGCGTAGCCGAGGACCGTGGTGACGAGCACGGCGACGGCGAAGGAGCTCCAGAAGGACCAGTCGTGGTCGGTCGTCGCCAGGCCCACGATGTAGGCGCCGACACCGAAGAAGGCGCCGTGGGCCAAGGACAGCTGACCGGTGAGGCCGAGGATGATGTTCATCCCGTAGGCCGCGATCGCGTAGATGGCCGCCGTCGTGACGATGCGCAGCAGGTAGGGCTGCCCCTCGACGAGCAGCGGAGCGGCGAGGAAGGCGATCGCGATGACCGCCACACCGATGAGGCGGGGGTTGAGGATGCTGGTCATCGCGCCTCCACCGCCCCGAAGATCCCGGTCGGCTTGATCGCGAGCACCGCCATGAGGACGACGAAGACCGCCGCCTGGCCCGCGCCGACCGAGATGTAGGTCGAGGCCATGACCTCCGCCAGCGCGATGACGAACCCGCCGATGATCGCTCCGGGCAGGGAGCCGAGGCCGCCGAGGATGATGATCGCGAAGACGATGAGGCTCAGCGACTCCCCCATCCCCGGTGACAACAGCTGGATCGGTGCGACGAGCCCCGCCGAGATCGCGACGAGGGCGAACGAGACGGCGAAGGTCAGCATCGACACGACGTTGGGGTTGATGCCCACGAGCTCGGCACCGGTGCGGTCCTGCTCGATGGCTTCGATCGCCTGGCCGTGCACCGACCTCTTGAGGAAGAGGGTCAGCGCGATGAGGACGACCATCGCCGTGAGGATGATGATGATCCGCTGCCAGGAGATCTGCGCGCCCGCCACGGTCAACCGCCCGTCGAAGGGGGATTCCATCCGCAGGAAGCCCGTCCCCCAGACCTCCTGGACGACCGAGGTGAGGAAGAACATCACGCCGACCGTCGCGATCATGTGGTGGGTGTGGGGTGCGTTGCGCAGCGGGTGGAAGATCACCCGCTCGAACGCGACCCCGATGACGGCGAGGACGAGCGCCGCGCCCACGATCGCGATGACATAGGGCAGGCCGACGTCGACGAGGAGCGTGTACGTCACGTAGCCGCCGACCATGAAGAGCGCGCCGTGGGCGAGGTTCGGGAACCCGAGCACGCCGAAGACGAGGGTCAGGCCGATGGCGGCGAGGCAGTAGATGCCGCCGAGGGCCAGACCGTTGATGAGCTGCTGGATGAAGAGCGTCACCCGCAACCCCCGGGGTGGTTGGTCGTCACCTGGGTCATTCCTTCGGCTGCTCGATCTCGAAGGTCTCGTACTCGCCCTTGTCGTTGCGGTAGGCCGCCTTGAGACCGTCGGAGACGAAGTGGCCCTTGTCGGAGATCCGGTCGGGGGCGAAGGCGACCTCGAACTTCTCGTCGACCTTGCCGACCGCGTCGGGCATGGCGTCGCGGATCTTCTGCGGGTCGTCGACGCTGCCGGCCTCCTTCATCGCCTCGACGAAGACGGGCAGGGCCTGGTAGTTGAGTGCGATGTCGGCGTTCACCGGCTTGTCGGAGGAGAACTTCTCCTGGTACCGGGTGATGAAGTCCTCGGTGCCCTCGAACTCCTGGATCGGGGCGATACCGACGGAGTTGTTGAGGTTCTTCGGGTCGGTGAACTCCTCCATCTCCTCGAACTTCGCCTGGTCGATGACCATGAACTCGCCCTTGTAGCCCTGCTTGCGGGCCTCCTCGATGATGAGCGCGGTCGGCTGCGACGGGCCGCCGACGAGGATGACGTCGGGCTTGCCGGAGAGGGTCTTGGACACCGGGCCGGCGAAGTCGGAGACCGAGCCGTAGTCGATGTTGTTGTTGGACTGCACGGTGCCGCCGGCCTCCTCCCAGGCCGCGGTGGCCGCCTTGGTCCACTCCTGGCCGAACTCGCTCGAGGTCGTCAGGAGGCCGAGCTTGCCCTTGCCCTGCGTCTCGACCTTGTCGATGAAGGGGCCGATGTAGCTGGTGAAGGACGGCGGGATCATCACCGTCAGCTCGTTGCCCGCGTCGAGGATCGCCGGGTCGGAGCTGTAGGCACCCAGCAGGAACTTGTCGCGGGTCGTGTTGAGCTCCTGGGCCGCCTTGATGCCACCGGCGTGCGGCACGAAGACGATCTTGGCGCCCTCCTTCTGCACGAGGCGTTGGGCGTTGGTGCCGGTCGTGCTCGGCTGGTACTGGTCGTCGAGGCTCTCGAGCTTGAGCGTGTACGAGGTGCCGTCGATCTCCACGCCCTCCTCGTTGAGGTCGTCGATGGCCATCTGCAGACCGTTTTGCACGTTGCGGCCGTACTCGGCGGCGCCGCCGCTGATGCCGGCCGAGTAGCCGATGACGAGGGTCTCCTCCGACCCGGATCCGCCCTCGCCCCCTTCCCCGCCGCACGCTGCGAGGGCCAGGACCAGGCTGCCACTCGCCGCCAGGGCGAAGGAGCGTGAGACTCGGGACGAAGGAATGCGCACCATCGGGTATCTCCTCGTTGAGACGTACGTGAATCTGTGTTCAGATTCAGTTGCGCCGAAGGTAGTGGCGCTCGTCACGGTTGTCAACGGTTGCGGGAGGACACGCCGAAGGGGGCGCGCCAAGCGCGCGCCGGACGGTAGCGGCAGAGGGCGCGCAGGGGCGGGGAGAGCCGGACTCAGCCGGGGACGACCTCGTCGCCGACGCGGATCTCCCCTTCGCCCAAGGGCACCAGACGCGTGCCGAACCACGTCTTGCCGTCCCACTTCCGGGTGCGCGAGAGGGTGCGGATCGGCTCGGGCCCTGTGGCGAGGGTCGTGGGGTGGATCGTCGTCATGACGCAGCGGTCGCAGGGCTCTGCGGTGCGCAGCTCGAGGTCGCCGATGCGCACCGTCGGCCAGCCGTCCTCGGCGAAGGCCTCGTCGCCGTCGATGACGACATTGGGCCGGAAGCGGACCATCTCGAGCTCGGTCGGCGCGTCCCCCGCGTCGACCCACTCCTGCAGGCGCGCGAGCGATGCCTCGGAGGTCAGGAGCAGCGGGCCGGCGTCGGCCAGGGAGAGCGTGTCGCCGTCGAGTCCGCCGTGCGCGCCGGACATCCGCCGCATGCGCGGCTCCTCCTGCCAGACGAGGCGAAGGGGGCGCCCCACCCGTTCGGAGATCCAGTCACTGACGTCCTGGTCGGCCGGCGGCGCGAACCCCTGCCGGGAGTGACTCACCGGGATCGGGGGCAGGCCGAGCGGGATGTCGACGAGGATGCTCGCGTCGCCGTCGTGGATGCGGATGGTCTCCTCGTCGACCTGCTCGGCGCGCAGCCGCAGCAGGCTGCGCTCCTCACGGGCAGTGACCTTTTCCCCCGTCGGGTCCACGAGCGCCCACCGGCGATCGCCCTCGATGCCCCAGGGTTCGACCCGGGCGGACTCGACGTCCGCGCCGGCGAGGGACTTGACCGGGTAGAGCCGCAGCTGGGTGACGCGCATGGTCACGAGACTAGGCGTCCCGCCAGGCCGTGAACCCGGCGGCCAGCGCACGGTAGACGTCGTCCGGCGCGGCTCCGATCGTCTGCGGCACGACCGCCCCCGGACCGCCGGGGGCCTGCTCGACCACCTCGCCGGCGTCGCGGCGGGCGTCGTCCCACCGCTCCTGGGCCTGCGGCGTCAAGCGCAGCACGATCGTCGGGCGGGCGGCGAGCACCTCGCGGTCGACGCGCTCGATCTGCGACCAGTCGATCCACCCGGGTCCGCCGTCGACGAGCACGCCGCGCTCGGCCGAGACGCTCATCTCGAGCGCAGGACGCAGCAGCCGCCACACCATCACGGGGATGCCGACGAGGCCGAAGAAGACCGCGAGCGCCACACCGAGCATCCGCAGCAGGCCGTCACCACCGCCGAGCAGGCACAGGCCGATGATCGCGAAGCCGACGCAGATCAGCAGCACGAAGGTCATGCCGGTGCGGGCCGCGCGGAACTCGATCGTCTCGCCGCGGGCGAGCCGCGCTGCGTGGTCCTTGCTCATGGGGGACATCGTCCCCCACCGGGGTCAGGCGCCGACCGGGACCTCGTCGGTGGAGATCTCCTCGGCGCCCGGGGTGCCCGGCTCGAGGTGGTGGTCACCGGCTCGCTGGAGCGCGAACCACCCGCCGAAGAAGGCACTGAAGATCCCGGCGTCGGTGTCCTTGACGACGACCTGGGCGCAGTGGCCCGCCTGGACCCGGAAGGCGACGGCACCGGACGTGGTCAGCCCGTCCTTGAGGTAGAGCACGTGCTTGCCGGACGGGATGTCGAAGTGCACCGTGGACGCGGTGCCGTCGAGGACGCCCAGATCGGTCGAGCCGAGCATCACGTGCTTGCCCGCCAGGTGCTCCGGTGCGATGTCGCCGGTGCTGATCTCGACTGCTGCGCCCATCGGGGGTACCTCCTGGTGTCGGTGGTCCCGGTCGGGCAACCGGGCCCTCTCACCCAATGATGCCCGCCACCCGGCACGCTGTCTGCCCCATGACAGCTGTCATTGCGCAGTCGTGACATCAGGGGATGGCCGGGCCACTCCCTTCGCGACGAGGCTTGCAGCCATGACCACGACGAGCCCAGCGACGACGAGCCCACCGACCACCGCGGTCGCGACCGACGGCATCCACCTCGAGGGCGTGACCAAGAGCTTCCGCTCCGGCGGCGAGACCGTCCACGCCGTCGCGGGAGTGGACCTGACGATCCGGCCCGGGGAGGTCGTGGCCGTCCTCGGCCCCAACGGCGCGGGCAAGACGACGACCCTCGACATGGTCCTCGGCCTCACCGAGCCGACGACGGGGCGGATCACCTCCTTCGGTGCGGCGCCCCGTCGCGCCGTGCACGAAGGGAGGGTCTCGGCCGTCCTGCAGACCGGCGGTCTGCTGCGCGACCTCACCGCCCGGGAGACGGTTCGCTACATCGCCTCGACCTTCGCCCGGCACGAGCCCGTCGAAGAGGTGCTGCGGCGAGCAGGCCTGGCGGACAAGGCCGGCCGCAAGGTCTCGAAACTCTCGGGAGGTGAGCAGCAGCGGTTGCGCTTCGCCCTCGCGCTGCTGCCCGACCCGGACCTGCTGATCCTCGACGAGCCCACGGCCGGGATGGACGTCGCCGCCCGACGAGAGTTCTGGCGCACGATGCACGAGGACGCGACGAACGGCCGCACGGTCCTCTTCGCGACGCACTACCTCGAGGAGGCCGACAACTTCGCCGACCGCATCGTGCTCATGGCCGGCGGGCGCGTCGTCGCCGACGGCACGACCGAGCAGATCCGGGCCCGCGCGAGCGGTCGCACGGTGAGCGCCGACGTCCGCAGGGGGGACGTCGCCGCCGTCGTCGAGCGCTTGCGCGGGCTCGCCGGGGTCACCTCGGTCACCGACACCAACGGTCGCGTCACCGCCATCGGCGAGGACTCCGACGCGATCGCCCGACTGCTGCTCACCGAGCTGGGCGGCACCGACCTCGAGGTCACCACGGCCTCGCTCGACGCAGCCTTCATGGCCATCACCGGTGAGGCCATGGCCGAGACCGACACCACCGAGGAGACCCGATGAACCCCACACTCGTCGGCCTGGAGCTCAAGCGCTTCTGCCGTGACTACGTCGGACTGTTCTTCATCGCGGTCCTGCCCGCCTTCATGTACGTCGTCTTCGGCGCGGCGCAGACCTTCGGCGCCGAGGACATCGGCCGCGGGAACGTCGCGCTGTACATCATGATCTCGATGGCCGTGTACGGCGCGGTGACCGCGACCGTCTCGGTCGGCGGCTCGGCCGCCGTGGAGCGGATGCAGGGGTGGGGACGACAGCTGGGGCTGACCCCCCTTCGCGACGCGGCGTACGTCGCCGCCAAGGCGATCGTCGCCATGGTCATCGCCTTCATCCCGATCGGCCTGATCTACGCCATCGGCTTCGGCACGGGGGCGAAGGGAGAGACCTGGGTCTGGTTCGCCTCCGCCGCGATCGTCCTCTTCGGGGCCTGCCTGTTCGCCCTCTACGGGCTCGTCTTCGGGCTGGCGTTCAAGTCCGAGTCCGCCGTGGGTGCGGCGAGCGGATCGCTGGTGATCTTCGCCTTCCTCGGCAACATCTTCATCCCGCTGTCGGGCGTCATGCTGACGATCGCGAAGTTCACCCCGCTCTACGGGCTGGTCTCGCTCGCGCGCTACCCGCTCACCGAGGGGTACTCGGTCGACATGGAGGGCAACCTCGCCCACGAGGCGTTGTGGGTCCCGCTGGCTAACGTGGGGGCGTGGACGCTGATCCTGACCCTGCTGACGGTCTACCTCGTGCGACGGGGTCGGGACCGGCAGTGACCTGCGCACCCGGGACCGCCGAGGAGGACCGCCTCCCTGACCCGTGGGCCCGGTGGGGCTGGCTCCTCGCCGCGATCTGGCTGGTCTTCCTCGGCTTCCCGGCTGCCTCGATCGTGCAGGACACGGGCGGGGAACCGGTCCGGCGGGTGCTGCTGCTCGGCCTGCTCGTGGCCTTCGCAGCCACCTACGTGTGGGGCTTCATCCGCGGCCAGGGGGCGATCTTCCACGGGTGGGAGCGCCTCGACCACGTGATCGTCCTGGGCTGTGCCGCAACGATGGTCGCCATCATGCTCGTGCTGGTCTGGGCCATCGGGCCCGAGGCCCTGGGCACCTCGCCCTTCATCGCGTCGATGGCGGCGTTCAGCTTCCCCGACCGGTTGGCGGTGCCCGGGGTGCTCGGCACGGTCGCCGCGAGCGGCCTCATCCTGTGGGCCAAGGGCGACTTCGCCGAGGTGTGGCCCTTCCTCTTCCTGCCGACCCTGCTCGGTGCCTTCGGCCTGCTCATGCGCGCCATGACGCGCAGCGACGTGCGGCGCGAGACCCTGCAACGCTCCCTGGCCGTCTCCGCGGAGCGTGACCGCGTGGCCCGTGACGTGCACGACGTCCTCGGCCACTCGCTGACGGTCGTCTCGCTCAAGGCCGACCTGGCCGAGCGGCTCGTCGACCGCGACCCCGAGCGGGCCAAGGCCGAGATCGCCGCGATCCAGCAGCTGACCAGGCAGTCCCTCGCGGAGATCCGCGCGACCGTCGCCGGCCTGCGGGTCATGCGGCTGGCCGACGAGCGCGATGCCGCCGCCGAGGCCTTGCGCGCCGCGGGCATCGAGGCTCGCCTGCCCGACGACGTCGACGTCGTGGACCCGGCGCACCGCATCACCATGGCGTGGGCGCTGCGCGAGACGACGACCAATGTCGTGCGGCACAGCGGCGCCTCGCGCGTCGACGTCGGGTGGGGTCCGACCTGGCTCGAGGTCTGCGACGACGGGCGCGGCCTGCGCGGCCGCCGCGAGGGCACGGGGCTGACCGGCCTGCGGGAGCGGGTCACGCGCGTCGGCGGCCACCTCGACGTGGGTGACGGCATCACCGGACCGACCGGTCCGGGGACCAAGGTGCGGGTGGAGCTGCCGTGATCACCCTGCTGCTCGCCGACGACCAGGCGCTCGTGCGGGGCGCGATGGCGGCCCTGCTCGGGCTCGAGGAGGACCTCGAGGTCGTCGCCGAGGTGGGCTCGGGCGATGAGGTCCTCGAGGCCGCACGACGCACCCGCCCCGACGTCGCCGTCCTCGACGTCGAGATGCCCGGACTCGACGGCATCGCCGCGGCCGCCCAGCTGACCCACGAGTTGCCCGGCACGCGGGTCCTCATCGTCACGACCTTCGGCCGACCGGGCTACCTGCGGCGCGCGCTCGAGGCCGGCGCCAGTGGCTTCGTCGTCAAGGACACCCCGTCCGACGAGCTCGCCGAGGCGGTGCGCACGGTCGCACGCGGCGGCCGGGTCGTCGACCCCTCGCTCGCGACGGAGGTCGTCGTCGGCGGTCCCAACCCCCTGACCGAGCGCGAGCGCGAGGTCCTGACCGCGGCCCTCGACGGGCACTCGGCGCCGGCGATCGCCGCGCGCGTGCACCTGTCCCCCGGCACCGTGCGCAACCACCTGTCCTCGGCGATCGGCAAGACGGGGACGAGCAACCGGGTGGAGGCCGCCCGCCGGGCCCAGGACCTCGGCTGGCTGTGAGCCCCCTTCGCCTGCAGTAGTTTGAGGACTGGCCGCCCCCGTCGTCAGGAGACCGCATGCACCGCAGCCGGCTGACCGTGGGCACGCTCGCCCTCGCCGTCGGTGCCGGTCTGCTCGTGGGCTGCACCGACGAGGGCGAGGGCGGTGACTGCGAGGCGACGGACGCGCGCTTCTCCTGGGCGACGCCGTCCCCGCAGGACGACGCGCGCTTCGACCTCACCGGCCCCGGGTGGGTCGCCGGCGACTCGACCTACTCCGTGGGGCTGCCCGACGGACGCACGCTGTGGCTCTTCAGCGACTCCTTCATCGGCGAGGTCTCGCGCAACGGCACTCCGGCCCCGGGCATGGCGATGGTGCACAACGCCCTCGTGGCCGAGGGCGAGGGAGGTCGGCTGAGCACGCGCACGGGCGAGGGGCCGGAGTCCTTCTTCCCCGACCCGAGCGAGCAGAGCTACTACTGGGTGCAGGACGCCGCCGTCCAGGGCGACGAGCTCGTCGTCTTCCTGTCGCTGACCCGGCAGGAGGGTGAGCAGGGCTTCGTCTGGGAGCGCAACGCGATGGCCCGGGTCTCCCTGCCCGAGCTCGAGGTCACCGAGATCATCGACCCCGGTCCCGGCGCGGGCGACCGCGTGGCCTGGGGTGCCGGCGTGATGTCGACGCCGACCCACACCTACGTCTACGGCGTCGAGGACCTCGAGGAGGCCAAGCACCTGCACCTGGCGCGGGTTCCCGCGGGCAACCTCACCGATCGTTCTCGCTGGCAGTACCGCACCGCCGACGGGTGGTCCGACGACGTGACGCAGAGTGCGCGGCTCACCGACGGCGTGGCCAACGAGCTGAGCGTCAGTCCCTACCGCGACGGCTACCTCATGGTCTCGTCGGACACCTCGCTGCCCTTCAGCCCGAAGATCAACGCGTGGACGGCCTGCTCGCCGCAGGGGCCGTGGGAGGAGCGGCAGACGATCTACGAGACGCCGGAGTCCGGCCGGGGGCAGCACTTCACGTACAACGCCCACGGCCACCCGGAGATCTCCGACGACGGTGAGCTGCTCATCTCCTACAACGTCAACACCTTCGACTTCGACGAGCTGACCCGCGACCCCACCCTCTACCGGCCGAAGTTCATCACCCTCGACCTGGAGTGACTCGGCCAGCGCGCGCTCACGCGTCGAGGAAGAAGTCCGGGAACAGCTGCTCGACCGGCGGCCCGTAGACGGACAGGTCGGTGACGCCCTCCTCCGCGAGGACGTCGTCGTCGATGAGGAAGCGCCCGGTGCACTCCGCCGGGTCACGGGTGAGGACCGCGTGGGCGGCATCGGCCATGATCTGCGGGCTGCGGCTGCGGGCCATCGTCTCGTCGCCGCCGAGGAGGTTCTGCACCGCGGCGGTGGCGATGGCCGTGCGCGGCCACAGGCTGTTGGCCGCGATCCCGTGCTCGCGCCACTCCTCGGCGAGCCCGAGCGTCACCAGGCTCATGCCGTACTTGGCGATCGTGTAGCCGAGGTGGGCACCGGCCCAGCGCGGGTTGAGGTTGAGCGGCGGTGACAGCGTGAGCACGTGGGCGGCGTCGGAGGCCTTGAGGTGCGGCAGCGCCGTCTTGGCCAGGAGGAAGGACCCGCGGCAGTTGATGTCCTGCATGAGGTCGTACTTCTTCATCGGCAGGTCCTGCGTCGAGGACAGGTCGATGGCGCTGGCGTTGTTGACGACGACGTCGATCCCCCCGAACCGCTCGACCGTGCGCTCCACGGCCTCCTGGACCGACTCCTCGGAGCGGACGTCGCCGAGGATCGGCAGGGCCTGCCCGCCGGCCGCCTCGATCGCGGCGGCGGCGGTGTGGATGGTGCCCTCGAGCCTCGGGTGGGGCTGGTCGGTCTTGGCGAGGATCGCGACATTGGCACCGTCGCGGGCGGCGCGCTCGGCGATGGCCAGGCCGATGCCGCGGCTGCCCCCGGACATGAGGATGGTGCGTCCGGCGAGTGAGCGGGTCATGGTCTCTTCTCCTTGGATCGGGTGAGGGCGAAGGGGGTCAAGCCGGCAGTCCGTCCATGCGGGCCAGGACCTGGAGCATGACCTCGTCGGCGCCACCGCCGATGGCGCCCAGGCGCACGTCGCGGAAGAAGCGCGCGGTCCACGTCTCCTCCATGTAGCCCATGCCGCCGTGGAACTGCAGACAGGTGTCGGCCACCTCGCGGGCCAGGCGGCCGGCGGTCAGCTTGGCGACAGTGGCCCCTCGGGTGACGTCCTCGCCCGCGCTGATCGCCTCGCAGACCGCGGCGTTGTGGCTGCGCAGCAGGTCCACCTGCGCGGACAGGTCGGCCAGGCGGAAGGCGACGTGCTGCTTCGACCCGAGGAGACCCCCGAAGACCTGCCGCTGCATGACGTACTCCCGGGTGCGCTCCAGCGCCCGCTCGCAGCTGCCGACGGTGGAGTACGCGGCGTACATCCGCTCGACGACGAACTGCTGCATCTGCTGCTGGAAGCCGCGACCGATCTCGCCGATCGTGTGGGCCACCGGGACGCGCACCTCGTCGAGCACCAGCTCGGCGGTGTCCGAGCAGCGGTTGCCGAGTTTGTCCAGCGTCTTGGCCACGGCGAACCCGGGGGTGTCGGTGGGGACGACGACCTGCGAGATGCCTCGGTGTCCCCCTTCGTCGGAGGTCCGCACGAGCAGGCAGACCCAGTCGGCCTGGGTGCCGTTGGTGATGTAGGTCTTGCGGCCGGTGATGACCCAGTCGTCGCCGTCACGCACCGCCCGGGTGCGCAGGCCGGCGACGTCGGAGCCGGCGTCGGGCTCGGTGACCGCGATCGAGGCGACCGCCGTGCCCGCGATCGCGGGAGCGAGGAAGTCACGCTTGAGCTCCTCGGACCCGAAGCGGGCCAAGGACGGCGTCGCCATCATCGACTGCACGCCGAGGGCCATCGGGACACCACCGACATCGGCGCGGCCGAGCTCCTCGGCGGCGACCATCTGGAAGGAGTGGTCCGCTCCCTCACCCCCGTACTGCGGGTCGTACTCGAGGCCGAGCAGCCCCAGCGCCGCCGCCCTGGGGAAGAGGTCGTGCGCCGGGAAGGTCCCCGCCGCCTCCCACTCGTCGGCACGCGGGTTGATCTCGGTCTCGACGAAGGTGCGCACGCTGGCGCGGAAGTCGGCGTGCTCATCGGTGAGGCGCATGTCGACGACGGTAGTCACGCGGCACCGACAAAACAAGCATGCTTGATTGTTTTTGTCCTTCGTGCCACCCTCGCCGCATGAGCGACACCGTGGCCGCCTTCCTCGACGAGTGCTCCGATCTCGACGCCCTCGTCGCCGGTCTCGACGAGGCCGGCTGGTCCCGCGACACCCCTGCCGCCGGGTGGACGATCGCGCACCAGATCGCCCACCTGGCGTGGACCGACGAGGTCGCCCACCTCGCGGCGACGGCGCCGGAGCAGTTCGACGCCGAGCTGCAGGTGGCGATGCGGGACCCCTTCGGTCATGCGGACACACGCGCTGCGGAGGGGGCCGGCGCTCCCCCGGCAGAGCTGCTGACCCGGTGGCGCACCGGTCGCAAGCGCCTCGCCACCGCCCTGCGCGAGGTCCCTGAGGGCATCAAGCTGCCGTGGTTCGGTCCGCCGATGAGTGCCCGGTCGATGGCCACCGCGCGCCTGATGGAGATGTGGGCGCACGGCCAGGACGTCGCCGACGCCCTCGGGGTCCGGCGCGAGCCGACCGACCGACTGCGCGACATCTGCCACCTCGGCGTGCGCACCCGTGACTTCGCCTACGTCATCAACGACCTCCCGGTGCCGTCCGCTCCCTTCGCCATCCGGCTCACCTCCCCCGGTGGTGAGGTGTGGGAGTGGGGCACCCTTCGAGGCTCAGCCGCGGACGGCCTCGCACCTCAGGGACCGGACCACGGAGCTGTCACCGGGTCCGCCGAGGACTTCGCGCTCGTCGTCACCCAGCGACGCGAGGTCGGGGACACCGGGCTCGTCGCCACCGGCGAGGCGGCGCACTGGCTGACCTTCGCCCAGGTCTTCGCCGGGCCGCCCAAGGGAGCGGGGGCCCAGGCATGAGCGTGGCGCCCGAGGTGCTGCGCGTCGGCAACTGCTCCGGCTTCTACGGCGACCGGCTGGGCGCCATGCGCGAGATGCTCGAGGGCGGTGAGCTGGACGTGCTCACCGGCGACTGGCTGGCGGAGCTGACGATGCTCATCCTCGCCCGCGACCGGATGAAGGATGAGGGCACCGGGTACGCCAAGACCTTCCTGAGGCAGCTGCACGACTGCCTCGGTCTCGCCCTGGACCGGGGAGTGACGATCGTCGCCAACGCTGGCGGGGTCAACAGCCCCGGGCTCGTCACGGCGATCCGCGAGCTCGCGACCGAGCAGGGTCTGACGGCCGCCGTCGCCCACGTGCGCGGCGACGACCTCACGCCCCGCGCGGCCGACCTCGGTCTCGGCACGCCCCTGGGCGCCCACGCCTACCTCGGCGGCTTCGGCATCGCCCGGGCCGTCGCCTCCGGCGCGGACGTCGTCGTCACCGGCCGGGTCACCGATGCCTCGGTCATCGTCGGGCCGGCCATCGCCCACTTCGGGTGGGGTCGCAACGACCTCGACGCCCTCGCCGGAGCGACCGTCGCGGGGCACGTCATCGAGTGCGGCACCCAGGCGACGGGGGGCAACTACGCCTTCTTCACCGAGATCAAGGACCTCGTCCGTCCCGGCTTCCCGATCGCCGAGATCCGGCGCGACGGGTCGAGCGTCATCACCAAGCACCCGGCGACCGCGGGTGCGGTCACCGTCGACACGGTCACCAGCCAGCTGCTCTACGAGGTGCAGGACGCCCGCTACGCGGGCCCCGACGTGACCTCGCGACTGGACTCGATCTCCCTTCGTCAGGACGGACCGGACCGGGTGGAGATCAGCGGCGTACGCGGCGAGGCCCCGCCTCCCGACGTCAAGGTCTCGCTGACCTCGCTCGGGGGCTTCCGCAACGAGATGACGATGGTCGTCACCGGTCTGGACATCGAGGCCAAGGCCGACCTGGCGCGCCGCCAGTTCGAGGACGCCCTGACGATCTCCCCCACCGACCTGACCTGGACGCTCGCCCGCACCGACGCGCCGGACGCCCCCACCCAGCAGCAGGCGGCCGCCCTGCTGACCGTCGTCGCCCGCGACCCGGACCCCAAGGTCGTCGGTCGCCCCTTCTCCAACGCGGCCGTCGAGATCGCGCTCGGCTCCTACCCCGGGTTCCACCCGACCTCTCCCCCGGGCGCGGCGGTCCCGTACGGCGTCTTCACGCCCGGCTGGGTCCCGCAGTCCGTCCCGCAGCACGAGGTCGTGCTCGATGACGGCAGGGTCGAGGCGGTACCCCCGCCGACGACGACCCGCCCCCTCGAGCCCCTGACCGACGCCCACCCCGCGCATGTCCCCGGGGAGATGCGCGAAGGGGGAACCGTCCGGGCCCCGCTGGGCACCGTCGCCGGGGCCCGCTCGGGCGACAAGGGCGGCAACGCCAACATCGGCGTCTGGGTTCGCGAGGACGCCGCTTGGCCGTGGCTGGCCGACCTGCTCACCCCTGAGCGGGTCCACGAGCTGCTCCCCGAGACCGCCGACCTGGCCCTGACCATCACCCACCTGCCCAACCTGCGCGCCGTCAACATCGTCGTCGAGGGCCTCCTCGGCGAGGGCGTCGCGTACAACGCGCGCTTCGACCCGCAGGCCAAGGGCCTGGCGGAGTGGTTGCGCTCCCGGCACGTCGACATCCCCACCTCCCTCCTCCCCACGGAGCCGCAATGACGATCCTCAGCAGCACCCTCGACCCGACCTCGCCGGAGGCGCAGGCCTCCGCGAGGGCGATGCGCGAGGCGCTCGCCGCCATCGACGCGGAGGTCGCCACGGCGGTCGCCGGTGGAGGTGAGAGGTACGTGGCCCGGCACCACGGCCGCGGCAAGCTGACCGCCCGCGAACGCATCGAGCTGCTGCTCGACCTGGAGTCCCCCTTCCTCGAGCTGGCGGCTCTGGCCGGCTACGGATCGGACTTCACCACCGGCGGCTCCGTCGTCGCCGGCATCGGCCTGGTGAGCGGGGTGGAGTGCCTCGTCGTCGCCAACGACCCGACGGTCAAGGGCGGCGCGAGCAACCCGTGGTCGCTGAAGAAGTCCCTCCGGATGCACGAGATCGCCCTCGCCAACCGGCTGCCCGTGATCTCTCTCGTGGAGTCCGGCGGCGCCGACCTGCCGACGCAGAAGGAGATCTTCATCCCCGGTGGCGCGATCTTCAAGAACCTCACCCGGCTGTCGCGGGAGGGCATCCCGACGATCGCCCTCGTCTTCGGCAACTCGACCGCCGGCGGCGCCTACCTGCCCGGCATGAGCGACCACGTCGTGATGATCGAGGAGCAGTCCAAGGTCTTCCTCGCCGGGCCCCCGCTCGTCAAGGCGGCCACCGGTGAGGAGTCCGACGACGAGTCGCTCGGTGGCGCCGACATGCACGCGCGCGTCTCCGGTCTCGCCGACCACTTCGCCCGCGACGAGCAGGACGCCATCCGCATCGGCCGGCGCATCGTCGCGCGGCTGAACCACCGCAAGGCCGCCGGACCGGTCACCGCGACACCGAAGCCACCGCGCTACGCGGCCGAGGACCTGCTGAGCATCGTCTCGCCGGACCTGAAGTCCCCCTTCGACCCCCGCGAGGTCATCGCCCGGATCGTCGACGACAGCGACTTCGACGAGTTCAAGCCGCTCTACGGCTCCTCGCTCGTCACCGGCTGGGCCCAGTTGCACGGCTTCCCCGTCGGCATCCTCGCCAACGCCCGCGGCGTGCTCTTCAGCGAGGAGTCACAGAAGGCGGCGCAGTTCATCCAGCTGGCCAACCGCTCGAACACCCCGCTGCTCTTCCTGCACAACACGACCGGCTACATGGTCGGCAAGGAGTACGAGCAGGGCGGCATCATCAAGCACGGCGCGATGATGATCAACGCGGTCTCCAACTCGACCGTCCCGCACGTCTCCGTGCTGCTCGGCAACTCCTACGGCGCCGGCCACTACGGGATGTGCGGCCGTGCCTACGATCCGCGGTTCGTCTTCACCTGGCCGTCGGCGCGCTCAGCGGTCATGGGGGCGGCGCAGCTCGCCGAGGTCGTCCACTCGGTGTCCAAGGCCTCCGCGCTCTCCCAGGGCAAGCCCTTCGACGAGGACGGCGCCGCCGCCATGCGCGCGTACATCGAGGGCCAGATCAACGCCGAGGCGATGCCGATGGTCCTCTCCGGCCTCGTCTACGACGACGGGATCATCGACCCGCGCGACACCCGGGACGTCCTGGGCATCGCCCTGTCCGCCATCCACACCGCACCGGTCGAGGGGACCTCCTCCTTCGGCGTCTTCCGGATGTGAGAGGAGCACCATGACCCAGCCCAGCACCCCCATCCGTTCCGTCCTCGTCGCCAACCGGGGCGAGATCGCCCGCCGTGTCTTCGCGACCTGCCGTGCGCGTGGCATCGCGACGGTCGCCGTCTTCTCCGACCCCGACGCCGACAGCCCGCACGTGCACGAGGCCGATGCGGCCGTGCACCTGCCGGGCAGCGCCCCCACCGACACCTACCTGCGCGGCGACCTCATCATCGAGGCCGCCCAGCGGGCCGGCGCCGACGCCATCCACCCCGGTTACGGCTTCCTCTCGGAGAACGCCGACTTCGCCGCGCAGGTGGTCGCCGCCGGACTGACCTGGATCGGCCCGGAGCCGGAGTCCATCCGGGTCATGGGCAGCAAGGTCGAGTCGAAGCAGCAGATGGCTGCCGCCGGCGTCCCGGTGCTCGACCGCCTCGACCCGCAGGAGGTGGCGCAGGAGCACCTGCCCGTGCTCGTCAAGGCCTCCGCTGGTGGCGGCGGTCGCGGCATGCGGATCGTGCGGACCCTGGCCGATGTCGACGAGGCCGTCGCCTCCGCCTCCCGCGAGGCCGCGTCCGCCTTCGGCGACCCGACGGTCTTCGTCGAGCGCTACCTCGAGGCCGGGCACCACGTCGAGGTGCAGATCATGGCCGACGCACACGGTGCCGTGTGGGCCCTCGGCGAGCGCGAGTGCTCGCTGCAGCGCCGTCATCAGAAGGTCATCGAGGAGTCCCCCTCTCCCCTCGTCGAGCACGTCGGCGGTGACATGCGCGATCGCCTCCTGCAGGCGGGGCGCGATGCCGCCGCGGCCGTCGGCTACCGGGGTGCGGGCACCGTCGAGTTCCTCGCCCTGCCGGACGGGTCCTTCTTCTTCCTCGAGATGAACACCCGCCTCCAGGTGGAGCACCCGGTCACCGAGTCGGTCACCGGCACCGACCTCGTCGGTCTGCAGATCGACGTGGCCGAAGGGGGGTCCCTCCCCGCACACGAGCCGGTCACCCGGGGGTGGTCGATCGAGGCGCGGTTGTACGCGGAGGACCCCAATGACGACTGGCGTCCGCAGACGGGGACCATCGCGGCCTTCGATGTCCCGGGAGTGGCGACGCGCTTCGAGGTCGCGCCCGAGCACTGCATCCGTCTCGACAGCGGTGTCGAGACCGGCTCGGTCGTCGGCACCCACTACGACGCGATGCTCGCCAAGGTCATCTCCCGCGCCCCCACGCGGGAGGAGGCCGCACGCGAGCTCGCGGCGGCGTTGCGGCACAGCCGGATCCACGGCATCGCGACCAACCGGGACCTGCTCGTCGCGAGCCTGGGGCACGAGGAGTTCCTCGCCGGCACCGCGGACACGGGCTTCTACGGGCGCCACGAACCCGCCTCCCTGACGGAGGGCAGCGCCCTGCCCACCGACCTGGCGTCGCTCGTCGCCGCCCTCTCCGACGGAGCGCGTCAGGTGGCTCGTCGACCGGTCATGGCGACGGTCAGCAGCGGCTACCGCAACGTGCCCTCGGCCTTCCAACGGCGCACCTTCGCGCACGGTGAGGAGGAGGTCGTCGTCGGCCACCGGATCGGGCGCGACGGACTCCAGCTGGAGTCACCCCCTTCGTCCGTGGCCGAGGTGGCCCTCGTCGAGGCGAGCGCGGACGACGTCGTCCTCGACCTCGACGGGGTCCGGCGCCGCTTTGCCGTCTCTTGGCTGGATGGTGACGAGGAGTCCGTCGTCGTCGACTCCGCCCTGGGGTCGCGGACCCTGCGCCTGCTGCCCCGCTACGTGGACCCGGCGGCGCAGGCCCCGGCCGGCGCACTCGTCGCGCCCATGCCGGGCACGATCACCGGCGTCCACGTCGTCGAGGGCGATGTCGTCGAGACGGGGGCTCCGATGGTCACGCTCGAGGCAATGAAGATGGAGCACACGGTCTCGGCTCCCGCGGCCGGTACCGTCACCCGGGTGGCGGCCGTCGTCGGTCAGCAGGTCGACCAGGGCGTCACGCTCGTCGTCGTCAGCGACGAGGCGGGGACCGCAACCGATGAGAGGACGGACGCAGGATGAGCGCGCCACAGGGCCCCCGGGTGAGGACCGGCACCGACGCCGGTGTCATGACGATCACCCTGGACTCCCCACACAACCGCAATGCCCTCTCCGACCAGCTCGTGACCGAGCTGCTCGACGGGCTGGCCGCGGCCGAGGCCGACGACGACGTCCGCTGCGTCGTCCTGACGCACACCGGCACCACCTTTTGCGCGGGTGCCGACCTGTCCGAGGCGCGCAGCAACACCGACGACGACCCGGCCCGGGTGCGCGCCGACCAGCTCGTCGACCTGCTGCGCGCGATCGTCGCCCTGCCCAAGCCAGTCATCGGGCGGATCGGCGGGCACGTGCGGGCCGGCGGCATGGGTCTCGTCGGTGCGTGCGACATCGTCATCGCGGGCGAGTCGTCGACCTGGGCGCTCACCGAGTCCCGCCTCGGGCTGGCCGCCTCGGTGATCTCCCTGACGGTCCTGCCGAAGGTCGACCCGCGGGCGGCATCGCGCTGGTTCCTCACCGGGGCGAAGTTCGACGCCACGGAGGCCGCGCGGATGGGGCTGGTCACCCAGGCGGTGGGCGGGACCGAGGAGCTCGACGAGGCCGTCGCTGCAGTGACGCGCGACTTCGGTGCGTGCTCTCCGCAGGGGCTGCGTGAGACCAAGGCCCTGGTCACGCACGAGGTGCTCGCCCACATCGACACCCATCGCGAGCGCGTCGCGGCCCAGTCCGCGCGGCTCTTCGTCAGCGACGAGGCGCGTGAGGGGATGCTCTCCTTCATGGAGAAGCGGCCGCCGCGGTGGGCCACGGGGTGAGCACCGTGCGCGCGGCGGGCGAGCCGAAGCAGGACCGTAGTCGGGCGACCCGGCAGCGGCTGCTCGAGGCGACCGTCCACTGCCTCGCCGAGCGCGGGTGGAGCGCCGCCACGGTCTCGGTCATCGCCGACGAGGCGGGGATCAGCCGCGGCGCGCTGCAGCACCACTTCCCCACCCGGGAGGCGCTCGTCGTCGCCGCCCTGGAGTACGTCTTCGACGAGCGCCGCAAGCAGATCGAGGCGCTGCCGCCCCCGACCGCGGCGGGCGCCGAGCGTGTGCACGCCGTGGTCGCGACCCTCATGGAGACCTACAACGGGGAGCTCTTCCGCGCGGCGCTGCACGCATGGACGGCCGCGGCGGCCGACGCGCAGGTGCAGGAGGTCATCGCGCCCCTCGAGCGACGGTTCGCCCGGTCGGTGCACGCCCTCGCGGTCTCGCACCTGGGCGTCGACGACGGCGACCCGCACGTCCGCACGCTCATCCAGGCCACCCTCGACCTCGCGCGCGGTCTGGCCCTGGCCGACCTGCTCACCGACGACTCGAAACGCCGTCGGCGCATCGTGCGCACCTGGTCGGCGGTCCTCGCCGACGAGCTGGACGGCGGCTGACCACTCCTCCCCCGACGCGGGGTCGGGTGGGTCGGGGCCGGCCGGGCCACTCAGGCTGGCAGGTCCCGCGGCCCGTGTGTGGCGTCGCCGAGGCGCAGCACGAAGTCCGCCTCGTAGCGACGGTCCGAGCGCTCCTCGAGCCACCTGCGCCCGCGCTCCACGCGCACGACCACCACGGTCTCGACGAGGTTGCGCACGATCTCGACGGGGACCAGCCACGGCGGCCGCACCGGCAGGCCCAGGTCGTGCAGGCTCTGCCGACCGAGCATCGGACGGGCCAGGCTCAGCACCCGCTCGCGGGCCCACACGCCGTGCAGGCGCGCTCGGGCTCCGCCGGTGCGCTCCTCACGCAGACCGTCGACGAGCGGCCGGGCGAGCCGGGCACCGTTGGGCGTCACCTGTCCCTGGGCGAGCAGGATGTGCGCGTTGAAGTGGTGCTGCGCGCGCTCGCTGTCGAAGAGCCAGTCCTCGTCGACTCCCATGAGCCAGCCGACATAGCGCCACAGATGCATGATCGCGTCCGAGTCCTCGCGCGGGACGAGCCGGCCGAGGGCCCGGCAACCCAGGAGCGCGGCCCCGCTGAAGAGCCCCAGGGTCGCCGCCGAGTCGGCCTGGTTGATCGGCAGCCCGTGGCCCGCGATGTCGTACCGACCGGGGCGCTCGTAGCGGTCGGCCACGAGCGCGTGCATGACCCGCACGTGCAGCGTCGACGCCCAGCCCACGCCACCGGGCTCCAGCCCACCGGGTCGGCTGACCTGGTGGGTCCACGCCTGGGTCTCGCCGAGCCGGCGCATCGCGCCCTCACCCGAGAGCGCCCCCGTGGCGACGAGCAGCTCGGTCGGGCCGCCGAACCGGTAGCCCCCGATGAGGCCGAGGATGAGCAGGGCGTCGTCGCGACTGCGCCCGAGCCGCCGGTAGGCACGCGCACCGCGCTCAACGAGGTCACGGTCGAGCCACCCCGGGTCCGGCGTCACGGCGGCGAAGAACTCACGCAGGGCTGCCGGCGCCCCCGCGTCGACTCCACCCGCAGCAAGTGCCTCGCGCAGCTGGCGCATCGTCACCCGCTCCGGATCCTCGGGTACGCGCCCCATGGCGGCCACGAGGGCGGCCCCGACCTCGTCGCGGACCATCATCCGCCGGCCGATCTCGTCGACGAGACCCTCGTCGACGCTCCGGTCGCGTGCGGCGAGGAAGAGCGGCCGCGCCAGTCGGCGCGTGCGCTGCGGGTCGCCGCGGAAGCGGCTCGGAACCGCGGGCCGAGGGTCCGTCTTCAGGGGGACGATCGGCACCTCGGGCCGAGGGCTCGCCTGGGCCTCCGTGGCGCGGGCTTCGCTGCCGGTCGCGGTCATGCGCTCACGTTAGCCACATCCGGGGCCGTGGTTACCGGCTGGTCACCACGTCCGTCGCACCGATCCGGTCGAGCACCCAGGCCCACTCCCACGCCGTCTGCTCCCAGGCGTCGTAGCGCCCGGACCGGCCACCGTGCCCGGCACTCATCTCGGTGCGCAGCAGGACCGGTCGCTCGTCGTCGTGGTCGGTCACCTCGCGCAGGCGGGCCACCCACTTCGCCGGCTCGGTGAAGTACACGCGGGTGTCGTGCAGCGACGTCGTCGCGAGGATGGCCGGGTAGGCCAGGGGCGCGATGTTTTCGTACGGGCTGTAGCCGCGCATGTAGCGATAGACCTCGGGGTCATCCAGCGGGTTGCCCCACTCCTCCCACTCCCCGACCGTCAGCGGCAGGTCGGGGCGCAGGATGGTCGTCAGCGCATCGACGAAGGGCACCGCCGCGAGCACGGCCGCGAAGCGGTCGGGCGCGAGGTTGGTCGCGGCGCCGACGAGCAGACCGCCGGCGGACCCCCCTTCGATCGCGAGGCGGTCACGGGCCACCCAGCCGGTCTCGTGGAGGTGCTCGGCGGCCGCGACGAAGTCGGTGAAGGTGTTGCGCTTGGCGAGCATCTTGCCGTCGTCGTACCAGTGACGGCCGAGCTCGCCGCCACCGCGCACGTGCGCGACCGCGTAGACAACACCGCGGTCGAGCAGTGAGAGCCGCGCGATGGAGAAGTACGGGTCGAAGCTCATCTCGTAGCTGCCGTAGCCGTACAGCAGGCCGGGGTGGGACCCGTCCGGCTCGGTGCCGCGGCGCATGACGAGCGAGACGGGGACACGGGTGCCGTCCGGCGCGGTCGCCCAGGTGCGCTGCTGCTCGTAGTCGGCGAGGTCGACCCCGCCGAGCACGGGCTGGCGCTTGAGCACGTGCCGCTCCCCCGTCGCCGCGACGACGTCGAGGACGGAGCGCGGGCTGACCCACGACTCGTGGACGATGCGGATGCGGTCGGTGTCGGGGTCGGCGACCGGGCCGAGGGAGACGGTGTGCAGCTCGTCGTCGAAGCCCACGTCGACGGGTGCGCCGTAGTCCGATGCGACGAAGGGGGTCGACTTCGCCTCCCGCGGCAGGATCCGCAGCGCGGGCAACCCGTCGGCGCGAAGGGAGAGCACCGCGAAGTCGTCGAAGGCGTCGACACCGACAAAGCGCTCGCCGTCGGCGCGCTCGAGGAGCGGCTGCCACTGCTCGTGGCTCGTCGCGTCGAGGGGCGCCCAGGCGAGGTCGCCCTCGGGCTGGCGCTCGTTGTGCACGATGAGCAGGTGGTCGGCGGCCGGCTCGACGTCGTACTCGACGCCGTCGCGGCGCGGGGCGACGCACCGCATCGGGCCGGTCGGGTCGTGGGCGTCGATGAGGTGCACCTCGGAGGTGGTCTTGCTGCCCAGGCCGAGGACGATCCAGCGCTCGTCGCGGCTGGTGCCCAGCCCCATCCAGAACCGCTCGTCGCTCTCCCGGTGCACGAGCACGTCGTCGCCGCGCGCCGTACCGACCTCGTGGCGCCACACCTCGTGCGGCCTCCATGCGTCGTCGACCGCGACGTGGAAGAGGTGGCGCGCGTCGTGGGAGAACGCCAGCCCGTAGCCGGCGCCGGTCACCGCCTCGTCGAGGACCTGCCGGGTGGCGATGTCGACGACGGTGACGTCGAAGCGCTCGTCACCGGTCACGTCGACGGCGTAGGCCATGCGGGTGTGGTCCGCGCTCACTTCGAAGCCGCCGAGGGAGAAGAACTCGTGCCCCTCGGCCAGGGCGTTGCCGTCGAGGAGCACCTCCTCGCCGGGCAGCGGCTGCGACGGGTCCAGCTCGGGCACGGCGGTGCGGTCGGTCAGGGGTGCCCGGCACTGGATCGCGTACTGGCTGCCCTCGACGGTGCGGGCGTAGTACCACCAGTCGCCGGAGGCCACGGGCACCGTCAGGTCGGTCTCGAGGGTGCGTGACTTGATCTCGTCGAACAACAGTTGACGAAGGGGGGTCAGGTGCGCCGTCGTCGCCTCGGCGTAGGCGTTCTCCGCCTCGAGGTGGGCGATGACGGCTGGGTCCTCGCCGTCACGCAGCCACTCGTAGGGGTCGGCGACGTCCTCGCCGTGGTGGGTGCGGGTCCACGGCCGCTGGGCCGCGACGGGCGGGGTGGGGTGCGCCCCCTTCGTCGTGCTCGTGAGCTCACTCATGCGCTCACCGCCCGCGCGCCGAGGATCACCTTGAGGTCACCGATGAGCGCCTCCGTGGGCTCGACCCGGTAGCTGGGGTCGACGGACATGGTGACCGACCGGCCGGGCTGGACGAGCTTGATCTGCACGTCGGTGCTGCCGGGGTGCTGGGCGAGCACCTGCTTGACCTCCTCGATGCGGCCCGTGGTGGCGCGGGCGTAGTCGAGGGTGAGCACGACCGGCCCGCGCGGACCGTCGGTGATCTCGGGGATCGTCAGGTCCTCGGCGTAGAGCGAGACGGAGTCGTCGCGGGCGTTCACCCGGCCGCGCACGACGGCGACGATGTCCTGGGTGAGCATGGTCTGGACCGTCAGGTAGGTCTTGGGGAAGAAGAGGCACTCGATCGCACCCTCGAGGTCCTCGACGGTCGCGATGGCCCAGAGGTCGCCCTTCTTGGTGCGCTTGACGCTCAGCCCGGTGACGAGCCCCGCGATGGTGACGTGGCTGCCCTCCTTGATGCCGGAGTCGGGCTGGGTCAGCGCCGCGATCGAGGTGTCGGCGGCGCGCTGCAGCACGTGCTCGACGCCGAAGAGCGGGTGGTCGGAGACGTAGAGGCCGAGCATCTCGCGCTCGTTGGCCAGCTTGGTCCGCTTGTCCCACTCGACGACCGGCACAGGACGCAGGCCCATGCCCTCGATGCCGGCCGGGCCGGCGTCGTCCGCGTCGTCACCGCCGAACATGTCCCACAGCGAGTCCTGGCCGACGGCCTCCTGCCGCTTGACCCCGACGAAGGCGTCGACGTACTCCTCGTGGACCATCACCAGGCCCTGCCGCGGGTGCTCGAGGTCGTCGAAGGCGCCGCCCATGATGAGCGACTCGACCGTGCGCTTGTTGCACACGACCGCGGGGCACTTGGCGAGGAAGTCGTCGAAGGAGGTGAAGGCCCCCTTCTCCTCCCGAGCGGCGATGATCCCGTCGACGACGTTGCGACCGACGTTGCGGATGGCGTTGAGACCGAAGCGGATGTCGGACCCGACGGCCGAGAACGGACCCTGCGACTCGTTGACCGAAGGGGGCAGCACCTTGATGCCCATGCGGCGGCACTCGTTGAGGTAGAGCGCCGACTTGTCCTTGTCGTCCCCGACGGAGGTGAGCAGCGCGGCCATGTACTCGGCCGGGTAGTTGGCCTTGAGGTAGGCGGTCCAGTACGAGACGAGACCGTAGGCGGCCGTGTGCGCCTTGTTGAAGGCGTAGTCGGAGAAGGGGACGAGCACGCCCCACAGCGCAGCGATGGAGGCCTCGTTGTAGCCGTTGGCCTTCATGCCCTCGGAGAAGGGCACGTACTCCTTGTCGAGGACCTCCTTCTTCTTCTTGCCCATGGCGCGGCGCAGCAGGTCGGCGTTGCCGAGGGTGTACCCCGCCAGCTTCTGTGCGATCTCCATGACCTGCTCCTGGTAGATGCAGTTGGAGAGCACCATGCCGTTGGAGACGAAGTTGTGGACGTCCTCGACGGTGATGTCGTAGACGGGTTCCTCGGAACCGGTGACGATCTCGTCGACACCGACCCAATCGAAGGACGCGATGAAGTGGTCCTCCGCCGTCCCCATGGCGGAGAGGTAGGCCGTCGACGTCTCGTTGAGGGGGTACAGGCCCGAGCCGTCGAATCGTGGGTGCGTCGTCTTCGGCGAGTCCACCAGACCCTGACGCCACAGGTGTCGGCGCAGAGCGGGAAGGGTGGCTGCCCCGACGCGCATGGTGGCGAGGGAACGGTCGGCGAGGTCATCGTCCGACCTCACGATGTCTCCCGCGTGGACGAGCATGTGCTCGAGCGCCACACCGCGACTGCGCGAGGCGGTGATGAGCCGGTCACGCGGTGAGATCTTGGCGCGGTGGACCATGACCGGAGTGACGAGCTGCCAGAAGCGCTCGTCGTACACGTGCACCTTCCACACGTCCCGGATGCCGTCGCGAGAGGACACGTAACTGTGGGCGTGGTGCACGCGTGACGGGATGCCAAGAGTGCTCAGGAGGTACTGGACGTCCTCGGCGAGCCGGTGGCTGATCGTCGTGTAGAAGGCGAGCTTCGGTCCGACGTGACCGTCGCCATCCCAGAGGGCGGCCAGCATCCGCGTGCGCGCTTCTGCGCTCGCACGCTTGACTGCCTCGGGGACGAACTTGTGGGCAGATGTCGTCCGCTCGACGTACCCCAGTCCACGCAGCCAGCGGTTGATGCCGATCGTGGAGTACGAACCCCGGCGCGGATTGCCGCCGTTGCCCGTGCCCTGCGGTGACGCCGCGAACCGCACGCGTGGAGCGGAGCGGTCCAGACAGTCCACGACCGGGTGGGTGTCGTCGAAGAGTTCACGCGAGAGGCGAACGACCTCCGCACGCAACTCTGGGCTCGAGTTGATGAAGCTGTTCTCGTCCAGCGTGATGTACCCGTCCGAGACCAGGTAGCCGAGCAGGGCCGCCTCGTCCGGTGTCACTGACGAGGGCGCTGCCCACTCGTGCACATCCCGCGGACGGGCGATCCGGTCCACGCCCGCCACCAGCTCACCGGCGGGAACCCACCCGCGTGGGGTGAGCACCTTGTGGTCGCCGGAGAGCCGCAGCTTCTGCCCGGACGAGGTGTGGACGGTCAGCACCGGCTTGTCCGGCATCTGCCACCAGTGCGTGACCCGACGGCGCACGACCTGGCCCGAGTCGTCGACGCCGAGGGTGAAGAAGCCGTCCCGGACGCGCTGCTCCAGCTCGTCGACGCGCACGCGTTCGCCGGTGTCGGCGTCGATGATCGGGGTCTCCCCGGCGACGCAGAGCCCGTAGGTGTTGCCCAGGATCGGCCCGAGGGCCTCCTCCATCTGCGGCTGGAGCTTGCCCTTCAGCTGCGGGTCGAGCGGCACGACCTCCTGGCGGCCGTTCTTGCGCAAGGCGAAGTTGGTGTGCGCGTTGACACCCATCGGGCCGGGTCGGTAGAGCGCGAGGGCGGCGGAGATGTCCTCGAAGTTGTCCGGCTGCATGAGCCGCAGCAGGGTGCGCATGCCGCCGCCGTCGAGCTGAAAGACCCCGAGGGTGTCGCCGCGGGAGAGCAGGCGGTAGGTCGCCTTGTCGGTCATGTCCTTGGACAGCGCGTCGAGGTCGATCTCCTCGCCGCGGTTGCTCTTGATGTTGACCAGGGCGTCGTCGAGGATCGTCAGGTTGCGCAGGCCGAGGAAGTCCATCTTGACCAGCCCGAGCGTCTCGCACGTCGGGTAGTCGAACTGCGTGAGGACCTGCCCGTCCTGCAGACGGCGCATGATCGGGATGACGTCGATGAGTGGCTCGCTCGACATGATGACGCCGGCGGCGTGCACGCCCCACTGCCGCTTGAGGCCCTCCAGGCCCTTGGCCAGGTCGACGACCTCGCCGAGGTGCTTCTCCGACTCGACGAGCTGGCGAAACTCCTGCCCCTCGCTGAACCGGTCGTGCTCCTTGTCCCACATCTTCGACAGCGGCACGCCCTTGCCCATGACGTCGGCGGGCATCGCCTTGGTCAGTTGCTCGCCGACGTTGAAGGGGTGACCCATGACGCGGGCGGAGTCCTTGACGGCCTGCTTCGCCTTGATGGTGCCGTAGGTGGCGATCATCGCGACCCGCTCGTCGCCGTACTTGTCGGAGACGTAGCGGATCACCTCGGAGCGCCGACGCTCGTCGAAGTCGACGTCGAAGTCGGGCATCGACTTGCGCTCGGGGTTGAGGAAGCGCTCGAAGATCAGACCGTGCGGGATCGGGTCGAGGTCGGTGATGCCCATCGCGTAGGCGCACATCGACCCGGCACCCGAGCCACGCCCCGGACCGACGCGGATGCCGTTGCGCTTGGCCCAGTTGATGAAGTCGGCGACGACGAGGAAGTACCCACAGTTGTGGACGGCAATGCCGTTCGCGACGTAGGTGTGGTCTCCGGACACCGTGAGGTTGTACACCGTTCCGGTATGCGCTCGACGGCTGACCTCCCGCACTCGAACCCACCAGCGTCCGTCGACGTTTCGGGCGTTGTACGGCGCCTTGTGGGCGTCCGGAACCCACTTGACCTTCCAGGAGCGCTGGCTGGGACTACGCACCAAGGTGGCCCACTGTCCCAAGGACAGAAGCATCGCTCGCAATTGTCGACCGAGGGTGGGATTGACGGTCGTCACCATGTGGTGGCCACGAGCATCCACGTACCCGTCACCCTCGTGCCACCCGGCGATGAAGGCGCGCAGACCTGCCCTCGGGACAGAGCGGACCCATGGCGCGACGAACTTGGATCGGACCCCGGATCCGAACATCTCCCGCAGGAACAGAGCCAGGGGGTGATTGGTGAGCATGACGACGACACCCTGATGGTCCGGTCTGGCCGCGCTCGCCTTGGAGTAGACCCGGGGACGTCCCAGTCCAAGGCTCTGGACGAGGTTCGTCAGCCGAGCCACGGCCGGCTCGTCCCGGTGGAGGGTCCAACCGACCTGGCCCGGGTTCGTCTCCCCGTCGGGGTCGTACAGATGTCCCTCAGCCACCCAGAGACCGAGCAACCACATCAGGTCCTCGGACCATTCGACCTTGGTCGGCATGGTGCCGAAATTGGGTCGCGGGGCCCGCTGCTCCCCGCCTCCGAGCCGGGCAACTCGCTCGTCCGGAGTGGACACGACCTGCCACCCGGCGTCCAGCATGAGCTGCTGCATGTCAAACGGTTGGTACGGAGCGGACTCCGGCTGCACGAGGAGGACCTCGTCTCCGGGCCGGACGTGCTGCGCCTCCACCCATCCCTGACCCGCAACGAGGAATGGATGCTCGGCGGTCGCGCTGATGCCCTCGGACTGGCCGTGAGGCCGTACGTCGTACAGGTCCTCCTCGACCTCGCGAGTGAGCACCCGCTCGACCGCGCCCTGAGCCGGCCGCAGGTTCCAGGTACTGATCGATGTGACTTGGTCGCCGACCGACACCTCATCGATGCGTAGCCATGACCCATCGGCCATGAGAACCGGCGTCTCGCCGGGGAAGCAATACCCCTTCCCGGTGATGACTTCGGACTCGTAGTCCGCCTGCTTCTGCGCGTACTCCGGGATGCCGTCGGGGAAGCGCCGCCCGAGACCGCTCTGGACCTCCTTGACGAACCACGACTGCTCGTCCTCCCCCGGCGGGCAGTCGAACTTCGGCATGTACCGCCCTTCGCCCTCGACGAAGGAGACCTCGCACATGTCCGCCACGAGGAGCGTGTTGTCGCACGCCTCCGGCAGCTCGCGCCACAGGTGACGCATCTCGGCGGGCGACTTGAGGTAGTAGCCCTCACCGTCGAACTTGAAGCGGTCGGGGTCGTGCAGCTGGGAGCCGGAGTTGATGCACAGCAGGGCGTCCTGCGCGATCGCATCCTCCTGCTTGACGTAGTGCAGGTCGTTGGTCGCGAGCAGCGGCAGCTGCAGGTCCTTGGCCAGGCGCATGAGGTCATCGCGCACCCGACGCTCGATCTGGTTGCCGTGGTCCATCAGCTCGAGGAAGTAGTGCTCCCGGCCGAAGATGTCGCGGAACTCCGAGGCCGCCTCGATCGCCTTGTCGTACTGCCCCAGCCGCAGGCGGGTCTGGATCTCACCGGAGGGGCACCCGGTCGTCGCGATGATCCCCTCGCCGTACTGCGAGAGCAGCTCGCGGTCCAGCCGCGGCCACTTGGCGAAGACCGAGTCGAGCGAAGCGCGCGAGCCCATGGTGAAGAGGTTGTGCATGCCGGTGTTGTTGCGGGCGAGCAGCGTCATGTGGGTGTACGCGCCACCACCGGAGACGTCGTCGCCGGGCCGGGTGCGCTCGTCGCCCCACTTCACGCGGTTCTTGTCGCTGCGGTGCGTCCCCGGCGCGACGTAGGCCTCGAGCCCGATGATCGGCTTGACGTCGTAGTCCTGCGCCGTCTTCCAGAACTCGTGGGCCCCGAAGAGGTACCCGTGGTCGGTCATCGCGATCGCCGGCATGCCCATCTCCTGGGCGGTGGAGAACATGTCCTTGATCCGCGCAGCACCGTCGAGCATGGAGTACTCGGTGTGGTTGTGCAGGTGGACGAAGTTCTCGGAACGCGGCAGCTCGGACATCGACCCGAGTCTAGATCGACCCGCCGACATCCCCGCAGCCCGTCGATCGCCTCCCAGCCACCGCTCGGCGCGTCGCCCCGCGGTCCGGCCTGTCCCCGGCGACGAAGGGGGTCTAACGTCGGTTGAGACACAGCCGTCAACGACCCAGGGAGGGCCCGGGATGTTCGTCCCCATGTCCGTCAACGACTTCATCGACCGCGCCGCGACCGTCTACGGCGAGCGCCTCGCGGTGGTCGACGAGCCGGAGCAGCCGGCTCCTCCGCTGGAGGACGTCACGTACGCCCGGATGCGCCAGCTGGCCCGCGCGCAGGCCGCGCACCTGGACTCCCTGGGCATCGAGGTCGGTGACCGCGTCGCGGTGGTCTCGCACAACTCCGCGCGGCTGCTGACGAGCTTCTTCGGCGTCTCCGGCTCGGGTCGGGTGCTGGTCCCGATCAACTTCCGTCTGGCCCCGGAGGAGGTGAACTTCATCGTCGAGCACTCCGGCGCGCGGGTGCTGTACATCGACCCCGAGCTGACCTCCCTGATCGACGAGGTGCAGGCCGAGCACACCTTCGTCCTGGGCGAGGACGAGCACCTCTTCGGCGGGATCGACCCGGCCACCGCGCAGCCGCGGGAGTGGGAGCCGGACGAGGCGGCCACGGCGACGATCAACTACACCTCGGGTACGACCGCCCGCCCCAAGGGCGTGCAGATCACCCACCGCAACATCTGGACCAACGCGGTGACCTTCGGCCTGCACGCCGGCATCTCCGACCGCGACGTCTACCTGCACACGCTGCCGATGTTCCACGCCAACGGGTGGGGCATGCCCTTCGCCATGACCGGTGTCGGTGCCCAGCACGTCGTCATCCGCAAGATCGACGGCGCCGAGATCCTGCGCCGCGTCGAGCAGCACGGCGTGACCGTCATGTGCGCCGCGCCCGCGGTGGTCAACTCCGTCCTCGACGCCGCCTCGACGTGGGAGGGCGAGATCCCCGGCCGCGACCGGGTGCGGATCATCGTCGCCGGCGCCCCGCCGCCCACGCAGACCATCGCCCGGGTCGAGACCGAGCTGGGCTGGGAGTTCCAGCAGATCTACGGCCTGACCGAGACCTCTCCCCTGCTGACGATCAACACCCGCCGCGCCGAGTGGGACGAGATGACCCCCGAGGAGCGCGCCGGCAAGCTCGTGCGGGCCGGTGCCCCTGCCCTCGGCTGCACGATGAAGGTCGACGAGGAGAGCGGTGAGGTCCTGGCCCGCAGCAACGTCGTGATGGAGGGCTACTGGAACCTGCCCGAGGAGACCGAGCGGACCTTCGACGGTGGCTGGTTCCACACCGGTGACGGCGGCACGATCGGCGAGGACGGGTACGTCACGATCAGCGACCGCAAGAAGGACGTCATCATCACCGGCGGCGAGAACGTCTCCTCGATCGAGGTCGAGGACGTCCTCTTCTCCCACCCGGACGTCACCGAGGTCGCGGTCATCGGCGTCCCGGACGACAAGTGGGGCGAGACGATCAAGGCCCTGGTCGTCCTCACCGAGGGCTCGAGCGCCACCGAGGCCGACCTCATCGCCTGGTGCAAGAGCAAGGCCGCCGGCTACAAGGCCCCCACCTCGGTCGAGTTCCGCGACGAGCTCGCCCGCACCGCCACCGGCAAGCTGCAGAAGTTCAAGCTCCGCGCCCCCTACTGGGAGGGCCGCGAGCGCCAGGTCAACTGACGCGGCCAGACGAAGGGGGGAGGGCCCGGTCTCGCCGGGCCCTGCCCCATTCGTCGTGCTCGCCTCAGGACATGTCGTGCAAGCGGTCGAGCGCGACCTGCAGGTCCTCGGGGTAGGTGCTCTCGAAGTGCACGTGGTCACCGGTGCCCGGGTGGATGAAGCCCAACCCCATGGCGTGCAGCCACTGCCGCTCAAGACCGAGCTTCTTGCCGAGGGTCGGGTCGGCGCCGTAGGTCGGGTCGCCGACGCACGGATGACGAAGGGCGGCCATGTGCACCCTGATCTGGTGGGTGCGGCCGGTCTCGAGCTTGATCTCGAGGAGGGACGCGTGGCGGTAGGCCTCGAGCAGCTCGTAGTGGGTGATGGCGTGCTTGCCGGAGTCCATGACCGCGAACTTGTACTCACCGCTCGGGTGCCGCCCGATCGGGGCGTCGATCGTGCCGACGTGCGGGTCGGGCAGTCCCTGGACGAGCGCGTGGTACGTCTTGTCGACGGTGCGCTCCTTGAAGGCGCGCTTGAGCACGGAGTAGGCGTACTCGCTCTTGCACACGACCATCAGTCCGGAGGTGCCGACGTCGAGGCGGGAGACGATGCCCTGCCGCTCGCTCGCCCCGCTCGTGCTGATGCGGTAGCCGGCAGCGGCCAGCCCGCCGAGCACGTCGGGTCCCGACCAGCCGACGCTCGGGTGCGCGGCGACGCCGACGGGCTTGTCGACGACGACGATGTCGTCGTCGTCGTGGATGATCCGCATGCCGGGCACGGGCTCGGCGACGACGGCGAGCGTGGGGCTCTCGTCGACGGAGGGCAGCGTCACCTCGATGTGCGCGCCGGCACTGACGCGTGCCGACTTGGCCACCGGTGCTCCGTCGACGAGGACGTGCCCGTCGGCGGCCATCTCGGCGACCCGGGTGCGCGAGAGCCCGAAGAGCCGCGCGACCGCGGCGTCGACGCGCTCCCCCTCGAGCCCGTCGGGGACGAGGACGTTGCGGGTGTCAGTCATCGCTCTGCTCCTGCTCGTCGGTGTCCGGGTCGTCGGCGTGCCGGTCGGCGGCGTGCTGCGGCCGGCTCCCGTCGAGGCCGATGTTGCTGAAGACGAGCCACACGAGCAGCCCGGCTCCCCCGACGATGCCGATGTCGGCGACATTGCCGACGAAGAGACCGCCGTAGTCGATGAAGTCGACGACGTGGCCCTCGAGCGGTCCCGGGGGGCGGAAGAACCGGTCGTAGAGGTTGCCCAGGGAGCCGCCGAGCAGCAGGCCCAGGGCGAGCCCCCAGCGCAACGAGCCGACCCTCAGGGAGGACCACAGGATCGCCAGCGTCACGCCGACGGCAATGAGCGTCATCAGCCACGTGGCCGATCCGCCGATGGAGAACGCGGCGCCGGAGTTGTGGATCAGGCGAAGGGAGAGCACCTCACCGATGAGCGGGCGCACCCGCCCGTCGTCCAGGGCGCCCAGGGCCCAGACCTTGGAGGCCTGGTCGAGCGCGAGCGTGACGATCGCGGCGATGACGTACCAACGAAGCACCCCGGAGCGGGAGGTCTCCGCCGGGGTGCCGTCGTCGTGGGGGCTGTGTGGGGCGCTCAGCGCCGTTCCTGTCGACTCTTGCATGACATGCACAGGGTCGCACGAGGATAGGCCTGCAGTCGAAGCTTGCCGATCGGGTTGCCGCAGGACTCGCACACTCCGTAGGTCCCGTCCTCGAGTCGGTCGAGGGCGTGCTGGTTCTGCTCCAGGCCCGTGCGGGCACCGGCGACGAGGCTCAGCTCGTGCTCACGCTCGAAGGACTTGGCCCCGGCGTCGGCCTGGTCGTCACCCGCACCGTCGATGGGCTCCTTGAGGAACTCGTTGAGGTCGGTTTCGGCCGTGGAGATCTCCTCGGTGAGCCGCTGAATCTCGGCCTCGAGCTCGGCACGCACCTCCTTGAGCTCCTTGGCGGTCCAAGGGCTCTCGTCCTCACGGACGACGAGCTTGGGTGCGGTGACCGGCGCCTTCTTCGTGCTGGTGGCGTTGGTGGCGGACTTCGCGCTCGTGGCCTTGGTGGCCTTCTTCGCGGGGGGCGTGGCTGCGGTCTTCGTGGTGGCCTTCTTCGTCGGGGCCGGGGTGGCCGTGGACTTCGTGGTCGAGGTCTTGCTGGCCGGCGCCTTCGTGGCCGGTGTCTTCTTCACTGATGCCTTCTTCGCGGGCGTCTTCTTCGCGGGAGCCTTCGTGGCGGACGTCTTCTTCGCCGTCGACGCCTTCGTCGGCGCCGGCTTGGCTGCCGCGGACTTCTTGGCCGCCGCCTTCGTGGGCGTGGACTTCTTCGTCGCAGGGGTGCTCGATGCCTTCTTCGTCGACGCCTTCTTCGCGCTCTTGGCACTCTTCGCGCTCTGGGCGGGCGCGGCCTTCGTCGTGGACCCGTTGCTCGCGGCCTTCGCGGTCCCGCTCCCCTTGGAGACCTTCTTCGCCGCACGCGCAGCGCTCTTGACGAGCTGCACGCCTGCCTTGGCCGTCTTCTTCGCCGCCATGACCGTCCTCAGTTCGGTGGTCCGAGCCCCTGCAGGGACCAGAGTCAACGAAGGGTACGACGTTTTCGCGGGGAAGTTGGCACGAACGCGCCCTGTTTTCCTGCCGGTCATGTGGGTATGTGGGACCGTCCCGGTCATGCCGGTGAGGGGCCACGACGAGGCGGCGGCCTCCCGTCGTCGGGAGACCGCCGCCTCGTCAGGTGGTGCGTCGCGTCGATCAGCTCTTGGCGCTGACCTCAGGGGCCACCGAGGAGGTGGAGTCCAGGCCCTTGAGCTGCGACCCGATGAAGTCCTTGAGCTTGCGACGGAAGTCGCGCTCGTAGGTCGTCAGGTCGGCGATCTGGCTCTCGAGGCGCGACTTCTGCGCGTTGAGGTCGTCGAGGACCTTCTTGCGCTGGGCCTCGGCCTCGCTGACCATCGTCGTGCTCTTGGTCTGCGCGTCGGAGATGAGCTTGTCGCGCTGCGTGGTGCCCTCACCGATGAACTGGTCGCGCTTGCCCTGACCGGTCTTGATGAACTCGTCGTGCTTGCTCTGACCGGTGGAGACCAGCTCGTCGTGCTTGCGCTGCGCCTCGGCGATGAGCTTGTCGCGCTGGGTGGTGCCCTCGGCGACGTGCTCGTCGTGCAGGCGCTGCGCCAAGGCGATCAGGCCCGTGGCGCCGGCACCGCCACCGGCGGCGGCAGCGGCCATCTGGCCGACGCTGGCGTCCTCGGAGGCACCGGACTTCGCGGCCGCCTCCTGGCGGGCCTTGGCGTCGGCCTCCGCCTTGTCGGCGGCGGCGTTGGCGGCCTGGATGCGCTGCTGGGCGCTGTCCTCGGCCTCCTGGGCGCGGGCGTTGACCGTCGCGATGCGCTCGTCGACACCCTGCTGGGCCTTGGTGACCTTGGCGTCGTCGCCCTTGACCTGCTCGTCACGGGACTTGAGGGACTGCTCGAGCTCGGCGACGCGACGCTCGGCAGCGGTGCGGGCCGCGGTCTCCTTGTCGAAGCGGGCGCGCAGGTCCTCCAGACGGGCGCGCAGGTCGCGGTTCTCGCGGGTCAGGGCCTCGTCGGCCTTGGCCGAGCCACCGGTGGCCGCGGCCGCGGCAGGGGCTGCAGCGGAGCCGCCGTCGGCGGCGCGGGCGCGCAGGTCCTCCGAGTCCTTGACCATGCGGCGCATCTCGGCGACGACCTCGTCCAGGAAGTCGTCGACCTCGCGCTCGTCGTACCCGCGGCGGAACTGGGTCTGGGTGAAGGTCTTGTTGAGGACGTCCTCGGGCGTGAGCGCCATTGTTCCTCCGTATGCGATCGGACAGGTTGCACGCCTGTGTCGCGCAGTGCGCGCACGGGCATCACCGGTCAGCCTAGACGATGCTCAGCAGCACCGAGACCACGAGGATCAGCACGAGGAAGGCCAGGTCGATGGCGACCCCTCCGATCCGCAGCGGTTTGAAGACCTTGCGGATGGCCTTCAGCGGCGGATCGGTGACCGTGTAGATGGCCTCGGCGACGACGAGGATGACACCCGTGGGCCGCCACTGGCGCGCGAAGACCTGGATCCAGTCGAGGACGAGACGCCCGATGAGGATGAGGAAGTAGACGTACAGCACGAAGTACAGGACGTCACGGACGATCGACATGGAGGCAGCCTAGGCAGCGGCCCTGAGGGCCCGCTGGGAGGGTCAGCTCTGGTTGAACAGCGCGCGCGGCTGGGCCGGCTCGCCGCCCTCGGCGTCGACCTCGATGTGCTCCGGCGAGAGGAGGAAGACCTTGTTGGTGACGCGCTCGATCGAGCCGTGCAGGCCGAAGACGAGACCGGCGGCGAAGTCGACGAGTCGCTTGGCGTCGGAGTCGTCCATGTCGGTGAGGTTCATGATCACCGGGGTGTTGCTGCGGAAGCTCTCACCGATGGCCCGGGCATCGTTGTAGGTGCTCGGGTGGATCGTCGTGATGCGGTTCATCTGGGTGACCTCCACCTCGCGGACGGCGGGTGCACTCGGGACGCGGCGCAGGGGGGTGACCTCAGCGGCCCGCTCCTCGTCGACGATCTCGTGCCCGGTCTCGTAGTCGTCGACGTACTGGTCGTCGTACTCGTCGTACCGCTTGTCGTCCTCGGCCAGGCCGAGGTAGACCATCGCGTTGCGCAGTGCCGTCATGTCCTCAAATCCTCACGTGTTACCGGTTGCCTCGTCGGTGTCACCGAAGTTACCGGTGGGACGGACGAGTTCCGAGGATTGCCGTCCCGACACGCAGGTGTGTCGCGCCGTGACGCACCGCCTGCTCGAGGTCACCGCTCATCCCCGCGGAGAGCATCGTCGCGTCCGGGTGGTCGGCCAGGACCCGCTCGTGCAGGCGCGCGAGCCGCTCGAAGGCGGCGTCCGGGTCGGCGTCGAGCGGCGCCACCGCCATGAGTCCACCGAGGCGAAGGGGGCTGCCCGCGATCTCGTCGGCGAGGGCCGGAACGTCGGCCGGGTCGGCTCCCCCGCGCCGGCCGTCGGGCTCCGGGTCGAGGTCGACCTGGACGAGCAGGGTCAGGTCGCGCCCGGCGAGCTCGGCGCCACGGGCGAGCGCATTGACGAGCTTGCTGCGGTCGACCGACTGGACGACGTCGGCCCACCGGGCGACCGCGTTGGCCTTCTTGGACTGCAGCTGCCCGATGAAGTGGGTGCGCACCCCGGCAGGAGTCCCTCCGTCGGCGAGCTTGGCGGCGGCCTCCTGCTCGCGGTTCTCGCCGATCTCGGTGACGCCGAGTCCGGCGAGCAGGTCGAGGTCGCCGCGGGGGAAGAACTTCGTGACAACGACCAGCTGCACCTCGTCGCGGGCGCGTCCCGCGCTCGTGCACGCGGCGGTGATCCGCCCTTCGACGGCAGCGAGGTTGGCGGCGAGCTCGTCGCGGCGCGCGGCGCTCATGCGGACCTGCCGATGACGCCGGCGAACCGACCGGTCCGGCCGTCCCGACGGTAGGAGTAGAGCGCCTCGTCCTCGCGGGCGCACCCGGGCACCCACTCGACCGGCACCCGCGCTCCCTGCAGCTGGTCGACGACGCCGCTGGCGACGTCGATGGCCGGGGTCCCGGTCCACGTGATGGCGGCGGAGACCGGCGCGACCTGCGCTGCGGCAGAGCGCATCTCGTCAGGCACCTCGTAGCAGCGTCCGCACACGGACGGCCCGACGGCGGCCCTAAGGTCGCGCGCGCCGAGGTCACGCATGGCCTCGACGAGACGAAGGGCGACACCCGCCACCATCCCGGGGCGCCCGGCGTGGGCGACCCCGACGAGCGGGCCCGCGGCGTCATGGACGAGGACCGGGGTGCAGTCGGCGACGAGGACCCCGAGGGCCAGTCCCGGCAGGTCGGTCACCATCGCGTCACCGGTGCCCACGGCCCCGGTCTCGGTGCGGGAGCCGTCGAGCACCGCGCGCGTCACCTGGACGACCTCGCTGCCGTGCACCTGGTCGGCCCACACCGTCGGCAGACCCAGCGCCTCCTGCAGCCGGTCGCGGTTGGCGGCCACGGCGGACGGGTCGTCGCCGACGTGGGCCCCGAGGTTCAGCCCGGCGAAGGGGGCACCGCTCACCCCGTCGTGGCGGTCGGTGAAGGCGCGCACGAGCCCTGCGTCGTCGTCTCTCCAGGCAAACACGTCTGCAACCTACCGTCCGGCCCCCGAGCCGCACCCCACCCGCCCCGGGATGCCCCGGGGTGCGAGAAGCCCCGGCCTCGCACGAGTGTGGAACTCCTGCGAGGCCGGGGCCTGTCGTGCTGAGCGCACCGGCTCAGCCGCGGATCACTTCAGGAAGTCGGGCACGTCCAGGTCGTCGCCGTCGTCGAAGGTCACCTGTCGCGGCGGGGTGGCCTGCTTGGGCTGCGCCGGCGCCTGCTGCGCGGGGGCCTGGGCGGGCGCCGTCTGCTGCGGCTGCTGCTGCACGGGTGCCTGCTGGACCGGGGCCTGCTGCGCGGGCACCTGCTGGGCCGGCACCTGCTGGGGCTGGGCCTGTGCAGGCCGCTGCTGGGCGGGGACCTGCTGCGGCTGCCCCTGCGCGGGCGCCTGCTGAGCCGGACGCTGCTGGGCGGGCGCCTGCTGAGCCGGGGCCTGCTGCGCAGGAGCCTGACGACCCTGGCCACCGGACTGGACCTGGCCGAGGGCGCGGTCGTCCGGACGCTGCTGCGGGACACCACCGTCGAAGCCGGCGGCGATGACCGTCACGCGGACCTCGTCGCCGAGGGCGTCGTCGATGACCGCACCGAAGATGATGTTGGCCTCGGGGTGAGCCGCCTCCTGCACCAGGCGTGCGGCCTCGTTGATCTCGAAGAGGCCGAGGTCGCTGCCACCCTGGATCGACAGGAGCACGCCGTGCGCGCCGTCGACGCTCGCCTCGAGCAGCGGCGAGGAGATCGCCAGCTCTGCGGCCTGCACGGCACGGTCCTCGCCTCTGGCCGAGCCGATGCCCATGAGCGCGGACCCGGCACCTTGCATGACCGACTTGACGTCGGCGAAGTCGAGGTTGATCAGGCCGGGCGTGGTGATCAGGTCGGTGATGCCCTGGACACCGGAGAGCAGGACCTGGTCGGCGCTGCGGAAGGCGTCGAGCATGCTGACCGCGCGGTCGCTGATCGACAGCAGTCGGTCGTTGGGGATGACGATGAGGGTGTCGACCTCGTCGCGCAGCGCACCGATGCCGGACTCGGCCTGGTTGGCGCGGCGACGCCCCTCGAAGGTGAACGGACGCGTGACGACACCGATGGTCAGGGCACCGAGGCTCTTGGCGATCTTGGCGACGACGGGCGCACCACCCGTGCCGGTGCCGCCACCCTCGCCCGCGGTGACGAAGACCATGTCGGCCCCCTTGAGGACCTCCTCGATCTCCTCCGCGTGGTCCTCGGCAGCCTTCTTGCCGACCTCGGGGTCGGCGCCGGCACCGAGTCCGCGCGTGAGCTCGCGGCCCACGTCGAGCTTGACGTCGGCGTCAGACATCAGCAGCGCCTGGGCATCGGTGTTGATGGCGATGAACTCGACGCCCTTGAGGCCGACCTCGATCATCCGGTTGACGGCGTTGACGCCGCCGCCGCCGATGCCGACGACCTTGATAACGGCCAGATAGTTCTGGGCTGATGCCACGGGGACTCCTGATTGCTGGTGCTCGGTGCTGCCCTGTCCCGAAACTCAAGGTGAACTTCAGGGTTACAGTTTGGTCACGCTCGGTGTGCGGGTGACGTTATGCGGCCGCGGCCGCAGGGGCAAACGCTGCGCCCGCGTGTCGTCACACTACCCCTTCGTCACCGGCGTGTCGGGGGCGGAGACGTCGATGACCTCGGGCTTCTTGGCCACCAGGATCTCGATCACCTCGACCTTGACGTCCGGCGAGCTGCCGTCGCCCCAGATGACCTGCGTGCCGCCCAATCGGAAGCTGATCTGGTCGGCCGAGTCGACGGTGATGCCCTTGACCCTGGGGCGGGTCTCCTCGGGCAGCGCCTCGAGCATCCCCAGGGCGGCACGCACCCCGTGTCCCGAGACCTCGACGTCACCCTCGGCCCGGACCGTGGGCACGCCGCGCGGGGCCTTGTCCACCGTGCGGATGACCACTCCCTCGAGGTCGAGCAGGCGGTACCGATCCCCCTCGCCACGGATGGCCAGCGCCGGAACTCTCGACGTCACGTTGACGTTCAGGGTGTTCGGCCACCCGGACTCCACCTCGACGTGTGCGGCACCGGGCACCTCGTCGGTGATCCGGTCCGCCAGGCCGTCGCCGTCGACCCGCACGAGCGGGGTGCCGATCTCGTCCGCGGCGATCCGTTCGATCCGCTCGACGTCCGCGGGGTCGGCACCGCTGACTGCCACCTCACGGGTGTCGAGTGCCGGGGAAAAGGCGACGACCCACCCGAGCCCGACGAGCGCCGCGACGACGAGCAGGCCGGCGAGCCAGCGGCGCAACCGCTGGGCGCGTGCGTGCGCCGCGCGCTCCGCGAACCGCTCCTCGGTCGCCTCCCGCGTGCCGCTCCCCCGGCTCATCGCCGCAGGGCCTCGAGCACCCGCGGACCCAGGTGCGTCACGTCACCCGCACCGACGGTCAGGACGAGGTCCCCCTCACGCGCGTCGCGCGCGACGGCCTCGATGGCTGCCGCGGCGTCGACGACCCGTGCGGAGCGGCCCGCCCGCACGAGCGGCTCGGCGATCAGCTGCGAGCCCACCCCGTCGATCGGGTCCTCGCGGGCGCCGTAGACGTCGAGGAGCAGCACCTCGTCGGCCGGCATCAGCCCCGCGGCGAAGCCGGCCGCGAAGTCACGGGTGCGGGAGTACAGGTGCGGCTGGAAGATGACGAAGAGCCGGTGCTCTCCCGCGATCTCCTTGGCCGTGCGCACCACGGCCTCGACCTTGCCGGGGTTGTGCGCGTAGTCGTCGACGACGGTGACGCCGCGCGCCGCTCCCTTGGTCTCGAAGCGCCGCCGGGTGCCTCCGTAGGCCGCCAGCCCGTCGAGCACGGCCTGCGCCTCGACGCCCAGCCCGTGGACGGCGGCGGCATGCGCGGCCGCGGCGTTGAGCAGGTTGTGCCGGCCGGGCACGCTGATCCGCAGCTCTCGGCGGGTCCCGTCCTCGACGAGCACCGCGCGGGCGCTCGTGCCGTCGAGCACCGGGTCGACGAGGCGGACGTCCGCGTCCTCGGCGAAGCCGTAGCGCAGCACCCGCAGGCTCGCCTCCCGCGCCCGGGCGGCGAGTCGCTCGGCTCCCGGGTCGTCGGCGCACACGACGAGCAGACCGCCGTCGGTGATCGTGCGGGCGAACTCGAGGTAGGCCGCCTCGACGGTGGCGAAGTCGCCGTAGAAGTCGAGGTGGTCGGGCTGGACATTGGTCACGACGGCGACGTCAGGTCGGTACGCGAGGAAGGAGCCGTCGGACTCGTCGGCCTCCGCGACGAAGGGGGACCCGGCGCCCAGCGCAGCGTTGACCCCGTGCGTGGACAACTCACCGCCGAGGGCGAAGGAGGGCGCCTGCCCGGCCTCGAGGAGCGCGACCGTGAGCATCGAGCTCGTCGTCGTCTTGCCGTTGGCGCCTGCGACGGCGACGCGGGTCTGCTCCCCCATCGCCGAGGCGAGCGCCTGGCTGCGGTGGAGCACCCGCAGCCCCCGGCTGCGCGCCGCGGCGAGCTCGGGATTGTCCTCACGGATCGCGGAGGAGACGACGACCGTGTCGGCGCCGTCGAGGTGCTCCGGGTCGTGGCCGACCCAGATCGTGGCCCCGCGCTCACGCAGCCGCTCGAGCAACGGCGAGTCGTGCGCGTCGCTGCCGCGCACCTCGACACCGGCGTCGAGCAGCAGCCGCACGATCGCGGACATGCCCGCGCCTCCGGCGGCCAGGACGTGGACGACCCCGAGATCGGCGAGCGGCACCCTCGGCGCCAGCACGTCGAATCGCTCGTTGCGCGGCACGGCGGGCAGCTGCGTCGTGGACGGCGGGGGAACCTCAGCCACGGCTGCCCCCGTCCTGCCACGCCTGCGCGACCATGTCGGCAAGGGTCTCGTCGGCGTCACGGTGGCCGACGGAGTTGGCGGCGGCGGACATCGCCTCGAGGCGCTCGTGGTCCTGCAGCAGCGGCACGATCTCGCGGGCCACCCAGGACGGGTCGACGTCGGCGTCCTCGACGACCAGCCCTCCCCCGGCCTCGACGACGCCGGCGGCGTTGAGCCGCTGCTCGCCGTTGCCGATCGGCAGCGGGACGTAGACGCCGGGCAGCCCGACCGCGGTCAGCTCGCACACGGTGTTGGCACCGGCCCGGCAGACGACGGCGTCGGCGGCCGCGTAGGCCAGGTCCATCCGGTCGACGTACGGCAGCACGACATAGGGCACCGACTCGTCGCCGCCCATGGCGACGAAGTCCTTGCCCGCACCGGTCGCGTGCAGCACCTGAACCCCGGCGTCGCGCAGCGTCGCCACGCTCGCGGCGAAGGCGTCGTTGAGCCGCTTGGCCCCGAGCGACCCGCCCGTGACGAGCAGCACCGGCAGGTCCTCGCGCAGCCCGAGCCCGGCGCGGGCCTCGGCGCGCACCGCGGCCCGGTCGAGCGAGACGATCTCCGGGCGCAACGGCATGCCGATGACGCGACCGCCGGCGAGCTTGGTCCCGGGGAAGGTGACGCCGACGTGGTCGGTGAAGCGGGCACCCACCTTGTTGGCGATGCCGGCACGCGCATTCTGCTCGTGGATGACGATCGGCACGTCGGCCTTGCGGGCGGCCAGGTACGCCGGGGTGGAGACGTACCCGCCGAAGCCGACGACGACCTGGGCGTCGACCTGCTCGATGGCCCGGCCCGCCGCGGCGACAGCGCGACGCAGGTTGACCGGCAGGCGCACGAGGTCGCCGGAGGGGCGGCGCGGCAGCGGCACCTTGGGGATCGTCGTGAAGTCGTACCCTCGCTCGGGCACCAACCGCGACTCCAGTCCCTCGCTCGTGCCGAGGGCGAGGATCTGCACCGCGGGATCACGGCGACGCAGGCAGTCGGCGAGGGCGAGCAGCGGGGAGACATGACCCGCAGTGCCACCTCCCGCCAGCAGGATGCGTGAGGGGCGGGTGGGCGTCATCGCGTGGATGTCCTCCTGCTGGGGAACCGGGCGAGCAGGGCGCGCGTCCGGGAGGGTTTCGCCGCGATCATCTCAGAGCAGCCCGGCTCGGCACGAGCGAAGCTCAGCAGCACGCCGACGGCGAGCATCGACGTCACGAGCGAGGAACCGCCCGAGGAGACGAAGGGCAGCGGCACGCCGATGACCGGCAGCATGCCGATGACGGCGCCGATGTTGATGATCGCCTGCACGAGCACCCAGGTGCAGATGCCGGCGGTGGCGATGCGCACGAAGAAGTCGTCGGTGCGGGTGACCAGACGCAGTCCGGCCAGGGCGAAGGCGGCGAAGAGCGCGAGGATCGACAGCGTGCCGAGCAGGCCGAGCTCCTCGCCGATGATCGCGAAGATGAAGTCGTTGTACGGCTCGGAGAGCCAGCCCCACTTCTCACGGCTGGCGCCGAGGCCGACGCCGAGCCAGCCGCCGTCGGCGAGGGCGTAGCGGCCGTGGATGGACTGGCGGCAGATGCCGTAGAAGGCCTCGGTGCCCGGAGCGCACTGGGCGGGGTCCAGCCAGACCTGGATGCGCTCCATGCGGTTGTTGCCGATGCTGGCTGCCAGGAACCCGAGCACCGCGAGCACGCCACCGCCCACGACGAACCACCGCAACTGGACACCGGCGGCGAAGAGCATGCCGATGACGATCGCGAGGATGACCATCGCGGTGCCGAGGTCGTGGCCGAGCATGACGAGCCCCACCATGAGCGCTGCCCCCGGGACGACGAAGGGGATGAGCGCGTGCTTGATCTGGCCCAGCAGCCCCCGCTTGCGTTCGAGGACGAGGGCGCCTCCGAGGACGAGCCCGATCTTGGCGATCTCGCTGGGCTGGATCGACAGCGACCCGACCCCGATCCAGTTGCGGTTGCCCTGGAAGCCGAAGCCGAGCGGGGTGAGCACCAACCCGAGCAGGACGAGGGAGGCGAGCACGGCCGGCAGGGCGAAGCGCTTCCAGAAGCGCACGCTGCGCCGGGAGGCCCACCACAGGGCGATGCCGCCGGCCACGGCGAAGACGAACTGCTTGAGGAAGATCGTGAAGGAGGAGTCGTTTTCCTTGAGGGAGACGATCATCGAGGCCGACAGGACCATGACCAGCCCGATGCCGACGAGCAGGCCCACGACCCCGAGGAGGAGGTAGTAGGTGGTCGTCGGCGACTCGAAGCGCGCCGTCCACTGCTCGAACCGCGAGCGGGCCGCGCGCGCGCCGGCACCGCGTCCGGTCGCTGCGCTGCTGCTCACGCTCACCCCTCCTGCAGGTACCGGTCCACCGCCGCGGCGAAGGCGTCGCCGCGGGCCCCGTAGTTGTCGAACATGTCCATGGACGCCGCCGCCGGGGCGAGCAGCACCACGTCACCCGGCCGTGCGAGCTCCCCCGCGTGGCGGACGACGAGGTCCATGGCCCCAGTGTCCGTCGCCGCGACGTCGATCACGGGGACCTCGGGCGCGTGTCGCCCCACGGCGGTCGCGATCTGCTCGCGATCGCGCCCGATGAGCACGACGGCCCGCAGTCGACCGGCCGCGGCGGCGACGAGCTCGTCGACGTCGGCCCCCTTGAGCAGGCCCCCGGCGACCCAGACCACGTGCTCGTAGGAGGTGAGACTGGCCAGGGCTGCGTGCGGGTTGGTCGCCTTGGAGTCGTCGATCCAGTGCACCTCACCGGCGGTCGCGACGTGCGCGATGCGGTGCGGCTCGGGGCGCCACGCGCGCAGCCCGTCGCGGACGGCGACGGGCGGCACGCCGTGGGCGCGGGCCAGCGCGGCGGCAGCCAGGGCATTGGCGACAAGGTGGGGAGGGACGCTCGGCGCCTCCCCCTGCAGGTCGGCGAGGCTGCCGAGTTCGGCCGCGGACGTGGCCCGGTCCTCGACGAAGGCCCGGTCGGCGAGCACGTCCTCGACGAGCCCGAGCATCGACGGAGCGGGGCTGCCCAAGGTGAAGGAGACCGCCCGACATCCCTCGACGACGTCGGCCTCCTCGACGAGCCGGCGCGTGGCCGGGTCCTGCTCGTTGTAGACGCAGGCGATCTCGGCGTTGGCGTAGACCTTGCCCTTGGCCGCGGCGTACTCCTCGTAGGAGCCGTGCCAGTCGATGTGGTCGGGCGCGATGTTGAGGCAGGCGGCGGCCTGCGGCCGCAGCGAGTGGCTCCAGTGCAGCTGGAAGCTGCTCAGCTCGACGGCGATGACGTCATAGGGGTCGGGGTGCTGGACCAGGTCGAGCACGGGCGTGCCGACGTTGCCGCCGCTGGCGGCCCGCAGTCCCGCCGCGCGGAGCATCGAGGTGAGCATCTGCACCGTCGTCGTCTTGCCGTTGGTGCCGGTGACGAGGAGCCAGGGGGCTCCCCCTTCGCGGGGACGCAGGCGCCAGGCCAGCTCGACGTCGCCCCAGATCGGGATGCCCGCCTCGGCCGCGGCGGCGAGCAGCGGCTGGTGCGGCGCCCACCCGGGCGAGGTGACGACGAGGTCGATCTCGTCAGCAGGCACCGGCAGCGCGGTCTCGGCACCGTCACCCAGGTGCAGCTGGGCGTCGAGGACCTCGAGGATCTGGGCACGCTGCGCCATCGGCGTGCCCTCGACCGGCGTCGCCCCGTCGACGACGCGCACGTGGGCGCCGTACTGCAGCAGCGCGTCGGCCGCGGCGAAGCCGCTGACCCCCAAGCCGGTGACGACGACGCGCAGACCGGCCCAGTCGGCCTCGCTGCTGGTCAGGCCCGCCAGTCGTGCATCACGGGGATGACCACCGATCACGGTGCCCCCACGACCCATTCGCCGTAGAAGATCGCCAGGCCGGCGGCGACGAAGAGCCCCGCGACGATCCAGAAGCGGATGACGATCGTCACCTCCTGCCATCCGAGCAGCTCGAAGTGGTGCTGCAGGGGCGCCATGCGGAAGACCCGCTTGCCGGTCGACTTGAAGGAAGCGACCTGGATGATCACCGACAGGGTGATCGTGACGAACAGACCGCCGAGGATGATGATGAGCAGCTCGGTGCGCGAGAGGATCGCCAGGCCGGCGAGCGCGCCACCGAGGGCGAGCGACCCGGTGTCGCCCATGAAGATCTTGGCGGGTGAGGCGTTCCACCACAGGAACCCGAAGCAGGCGCCGGTGCCGGCCGCGGCGACCACGGCCAGGTCGAGCGGATCACGCACGTCGTAGCAGTTGACGCCCGGGTTGGTCTGGCAGTTCTGGTTGAACTGCCAGATCGAGATGACGACGTAGGCGCCGAAGACCATGACCGACGAGCCGGTGGCCAGGCCGTCGAGGCCGTCGGTGAGGTTCACGCCGTTGGACGTGCCGGCGATCATCAGGTTGGCCCAGAGGATGAACAGGACCATGCCGATGATCGGGCCGGCGAAGGCCAGGTCGATCGCGGTGTCGCGCACGAAGGAGATGTGCGTCGAGGCGGGCCGGCGCAGCCCCTCGTTGGGGAACTGCAGCGCCAGGGCCGCGAAGATCACGCCGACGAGGGTCTGGCCGACCAGCTTTTGCCCCGACCGCAGGCCGAGGCTGCGCTGCCGGCTGATCTTGATGTAGTCGTCGGCGAAGCCGACCGCGCCGAGCCCGACCATGAGGAAGAGGACGAGCAGGCCGCTGACGGTCGGGGGGCTCCACAGCACGAGGTGCGCGACCGCGTAGGCCAGGACCGTCGAGGCGATGATGACGGCGCCGCCCATGGTCGGGGTGCCGCGCTTGGTGTGGTGCGAGGTCGGGCCGTCGTCGCGGATGAACTGGCCGTAGCCCTGCTTGACGAGGTAGCGGATGAACATCGGCGTCCCGAGCAGGGCGAGGACGAGGGAGACGACGGACGCGATGACCACTGCCTTCACGGACGGGCCTCCCTTGTGACGATGCGCTCTCCGAGCCACCGTAGACCGGCATCACGGCTCGACTTGAACAGGACGAGGTCCGGCGTGGCGAGCTCCGCCACGAGCAGCTCCTCCGCTGCGGCGGCGTCGGGCACGACCCGGACGTTGACGTCCCCGGAGCCATTGTCCCCCGCGCCGGTCGCGATCGGGGCGGCGGACTCGCCGACGACGAGGATCTCGTCGAACCCGAGCTCCGCGGCCTCGCGTCCGACCCCGGCGTGCAGCTGCGCGGAGTCGTCGCCGAGCTCGAGCATCGCGCCGAGGACGGCCCAGCGGCGGCCGGTCGTCGCCATGCCGGCGACGCTGCGCAGGGCCGCGGACATCGAGTCGGGGTTGGCGTTGTAGGCGTCGTTGACGACGACGACCCCGTCGTCGCGGCGGGTGACCTCCATCCGCCAGCGGCTCACGGGTCGAGCCTGCGCCAGGGCCGGCACGATCTGCTCGAGCGTCGTCCCGGCGGCCTGCGCGGCGGCGATGACCGCCAGCGCGTTGCCGACGTGGTGGCGGCCGACGAGCGCGAGCTGCACGCGGGCGCTGCCGAAGGGGGCGTCCACGGTGAACGAGGGCGCGCCCAGCTCGTCGAGGGTCACGTCGGTGGCCCGCACGTGCGCGGCCTCGGACTCGCCGACGAGCACGACCTGCGCCTGCGTCCGCTCGGCCATGGCGGCGACGAGCGGGTCGTCGGCGTTGAGCACGGCGACACCGTCGGCGGGAAGGGAGGCGGGCAGCTCTCCCTTCGCCTGCGCGATCGCGTCGACGGAGCCGAACTCGCCGACGTGGGCGTGGCCGACGTTGAGGACGATGCCGATACGCGGCGGGGCGATGCGGGTGAGGTAGTCGACGTGGCCGATGCCGCGCGCCCCCATCTCGACGACGAGGTGACGCGTCGTGGGGGTGATCCGGCAGACGGTGAGCGGGACGCCGACCTCGGAGTTGTAGGAGCCGACCGGGGCGACCGTCTCGCCGTCGGCGGACAGGACGGACCCGAGCAGGTCCTTGGTGCTCGTCTTGCCGGAGGAGCCGGTGATGCCGATGACGGTCAGGTCGGGGCGCGAGTCGACGAGGTGGCGGGCGAGGGCGACGAACCCGGCCTGCTCGTCGTCGACGACGACGCAGGGCAGGCCGTCGACCTCCCGGGTGGTCAGCGCCGCGACGGCTCCGCGCTGCGCGGCGCCGAGGACGAAGTCGTGGCCGTCGGCGCTCTCGCCGATGCGGGCGACGTACAGGCTGCCGGGTCCGGCCTCGCGCGAGTCGGTGACGACGGGACCGTCGACGACGATCTCGTCCGCCTCCGCCGTGCTGCATCCGTGCAGGCGCCCGCCGGTGATGCCGGCGACGGCGCCCAGGGTCGTGGGGATCATCCGTTGACGCTCCGGCGGTCGAGGGCGGCCCGCAGGACCGCCCGGTCGTCGTGGTCGCGGACCTCGCCGCGAACCTCCTGGCCCTGCTCGTGCCCCTTGCCGAGGACGGCGACGGTCGCTCCCGGGCCGGACTCGTGGGCGATCTGCACCGCCCGCTCGATGGCGTCGACCCGGCCCTCGACCACCTCGAGGCGGGCGCGGGCACGGGGCCAGACACCTTCGGCGACGGCGGCGCGGATCAGCGCCGGGTCCTCGTCGCGCGGGTTGTCGTCGGTGACGATGACGACGTCCGCGTGGGCCGCGGCCGCGGCCCCCATGCCCGGGCGCTTGCCGGGGTCGCGGCTGCCGCCGGCGCCGAGGACGACGACGAGCACACCATTGGTCTGGGGGCGCAGCGCGGACAGGGCCGCGCCCACCGCATCGGGCGTGTGGGCGAAGTCGACGATCGCCAGCGGCAGGTCATCGCGGTCGGGGTCGCTCGGCGCGACGATCTCCATGCGGCCCGGCACGTGGGGTCGGGCCAGGACCGCCTCGGCGACCCGGTCGGCCGGGATGCCGGCCTCGATGAGCGCGACCGCAGCCATGGCCGTGTTGACCCGGTTGAAGTCACCGGGCAGGGCCGACACGAGGTCGTGGGCCGCGCCGTCGTGGCCGTGGAGGGTCAGCTGCGGCTCGCGCGGGTCGCCACCGACGACCCAGTCGGCCTCGACGTCCAGCCGCGAGGTGACCGTCGTGACGGGCACCGTGGCCTCCTGCGCCAAGCGCTGGCCCCACTCGTCGTCGACGCAGACGACGCCGCGGCGGGAGCGCTCGGGGGTGAAGAGGCTCGCCTTGGCGAGGAAGTACTCCTCCATCGTCCCGTGGAAGTCGAGGTGGTCCTGGCTGAGGTTGGCGAAGAGGGCCACGTCGTAGACGACCTCGTCGACCCGGTGGAGGGTCAGGGCGTGGCTGGAGACCTCCATGACGCAGTCGTCGACGCCCCGCTCCCCCATCGTCGCGAGCAGCGCGTGCAGGTCGGTCGTCTCCGGGGTCGTGCGCACCGAGCGCACGCGCTCCTCACCGATGCGGGTCTCGATGGTGCCGATGAGCCCGGTCGTGCGGCCGAGGGCCTCGAGGGCGGAGACCATGAGGTAGGCGGTCGTCGTCTTGCCGTTGGTCCCCGTGATGCCGAACATCGTCGGCCGGCGCTCCGCGCTGTCGTAGACGGCCGCGGCGACGCGACCGAGGACCGCGCGAGGGGTCTCGCACTCGACCAGGGGCAGGTCGACCCCCTTCGCCCGCAGTCGGGAGACGCCGTCGGCGTCGGTGAGGACCGCCACCGCGCCGGCCGCGAGCGCCTTGTCGGCGAAGTCGGCGCCGTGGGCCCGGGCGCCCGGCAGCGCCGCCCACAGGTCACCGGGGCGAAGGGAGGAGGTGTCGAGCGAGACACCGGTCACCTGCGTGCCGGAGTCGCCGTCGGTCGACCGCACGGCGTCACCGATGACGTCGGTGACGGCGCTCAGGGTCAGCGGGTGGATCCGCTCGGGTCGTGGGAAGGACACGGCGGGAGACCTTACCCCGCGCCGTTGGGACCGCGGTCCATCAGCAGACCCGGGGTGTCGGCGTCGGGTCGCTGCGGCAGCTTGGTCTTGACCTTGGGCGCCTTGGCGTCCTGCGGGGTCGGCGGGACCTTTTCCTTTTGCAGGGCGTAGGTCATGACGTCCTTGAAGACGGGCGCGGCGACGGTGCCGCCGTAGTAGCCCTTGATCGGACGCTGGAGGATCACCGAGACGACGAGCTGCGGGTCGTCGGCCGGCGCGAAGCCGATGAAGCTCGCGGTCTTGCCGGAGTAGCCCCCCGCCTCGGAGTCGTAGCGGTCGGCGGTGCCGGTCTTGCCGGCGACGCGGTAGCCCTTGATCTTGGCCTGCGGCGCCGTGCCCTCGTCCGAGACGACGCCCTCGAGCATCCGGGCGACCTGGTTGGCGGTCTCCTTGGACACCGCCTGGGTGCGCTTGCCCGCAGGCGCCGGGTCCCAGCCGCCCTCGCCGTCGCTCGTCTCCTTGACGAAGGTCGGGCTGATCCGCACCCCGTCGTTGGCGATGGCCTGGAAGACATTGGTCACCTGGACGGCGGTCGTCGAGACGCCCTGGCCGTAGGTGATCGTCGCCCGCTGCGAGCCGCTCCAGTCCTCCGAGGGCGGCAGCAGGCCGGCGGACTCACCGGGGAACCCGGAGCCGCTCTTGGAGCCGAAGCCGAACTTGCGCAGGTACTCCTCGAGCGTCTTCGGCTCCATCGTCTCGCCGATGAGGATCGTGCCCGTGTTGCTCGACTGGGCCAGTGCACCGGCGACGGTGCGGTACTCGTCGGGGTGCGGGTGCGAGTCGCTCAGCCGGCGGTTGCCACGGGTCACGGCCCCCGGGAGGATCATCGGCGTGTCCGGCTCGATCGTGTCCTCCTCGAGGCCGGCGGCCACGGTGAGGATCTTCGAGGTGGAGCCGGGCTCGAAGACGTCGCTGAAGGCGAGGTTGGTGTAGACACCCTTGCCGTCGCCGAGGTTGTTGGGGTCGAAGGTCGGGTACGAGGCCAGGGCGACGAGCTCACCGGTGTCGACGCGCTGGACGACGATCGTGCCGGAGAGCGCCTTGGTCTTCTTGACCTGGTCGGCCAGCGCGTTCTGCGCGTACCACTGGATGTCGTTGTCGATCGTCAGCCGCACGTCCTTGCCGGCGGTCGCGGAGCTGACGTCGTCGGAGGCGTTGGGCAGGCGCGAGCCGTCCTGGGCGATCTCGTAGGTCGCCTTGCCGGGGGTGCCCTTGAGCAGGTCGTCGAGCTGCAGCTCGAGCCCGCCGCCGGCCGTCTGGTCCTGCGGCTGCACGAAGCCCACGAGCGAGGCGACGGTCGTCGACTGCGGGTAGGTGCGCTGCGAGGAGCGCTCCGAGTAGATGCCGGGGATGCCCAGGGCGTTGATGCGCCGCCAGGTGAGGGGCGAGATGTTCTTGGCGAGGACGCGGTAGCGCAGGTCGCCGGTCATCTTCGGCTCCAGGTCCTCGGCGGACTCGCCGAGGATCTTGGCCAGGTCCTGCGTGGCGCCCTTGACCCCGACCGTGGTCTCGGTGCCGTCGACGCTCTTCTCGTACTCGGGCACCGCGGTCTGGTCGACGACGACGGTGCGGCGCTCCTGGCTCTGCGCCAGGACGGTGCCGTTGGCATCGAAGATCGTGCCGCGGTGCGCGGGGATCGCCTCGGTCTGGGTGCGCTGGGCCAGGGCGTCCCGGGCCACCGCCTCGGAGTCGAAGCCCTGGATCCGCAGCAGCTGCGCGGCGAAGAGGCTGAGCACGATGAGCGAGACGACCATCAGCCCGCGCATCCGGGCGCGCGGGTTGCCGACCGCCACGGCGGGAGCGGGGGTGCGCGCCGGCGCCCGCTTCGCGGCCGGCCGCCGGGGCGGGGCCGAGCGGGCGGGAGCCTTCTTCGCCGGTGCCTTCTTCGCCGGTGCCTTCTTGGCGGGGACCTGCTGGGCGGAGGCCTTCTTGGCGGACGGGCGCCCGCCGACGGGACGCTTGGCGGCTGCCTTGCGGGCCGGGGTCGACGGCTGGCCCGTGGGTCGCCCGGTGCCCCGGGGACGGTCGGGTCGGCGCTGGGTCAACGTGCGTCCCCTCTGCTGCTCGGCGGTGCGGTCGTGCGGTGGTCGGTCAGTCCCCGGACGAGACCTTCTCGTCCGCGGACTTCTTCGTGTCCGTCGATGACTTCTTCTCGTCGGACTTCTTGTTGTCCGAGGACTTCTTCTCGGAGCTCTTGGTGGTGTCCTTGTCGGCGCTGTCCCCGGCGCCGTCGGACGCGGCGGTCGAGGAGCCGCTCGGCTCGTCGGCGGTGCTCGTCGCGGCTGCTCCCACGTTAAATCCGTCCGGCGCCTTCGCCACCTCCGCCACGCCGAGGACCTTGCCCTTGTCGACGTCGATGAAGGCGGCGCTGCCGGCCGGGACCATCCCGAGCTCGTCGGCGCGCAGGGCGAGCCGCTGCGGGGCGGCCTTGTCGTTGACCTGCTGGGCCAGGGAGTCCTCGGTGTCGGCGAGGCTCGCCGAGCGCGCCTCGAGGGCGGAGACCTCGAAGGAGCTCTGGGCCATCGAGGTGTTGAGGCCGAGCACGGCTCCCAGGCCGGCGAGCATGAGGACGACGCAGAGCACGGGGAACCACGGGGACCCGGCCCGGTCGGCGGGGGTGACCACCTGCAGCGCGGGGCGCTCCCGCCGCGCGGGTGCGCGACGGGCGACGGTGGTGGCGACGGTCGACTGGCTCATCGGTCAGGCACCTTTCGTGCGGCGGGGAGTTCGGATGCGTTCGGCCGCCCGCAGGCGGACGGAGGCGGATCGGGGGTTGGTGGCGAGCTCGTCCTCGCCGGGGGTCATGGCGCCACGGGTGAGCAGCCGCAGCTCGGGGGCGTGCTCGGGCAGCTCGACGGGCAGACCGGCGGGGGTGGTGGACGCGGCACCGGCGGCCAAGGCCCGTTTGGTGATCCGGTCCTCGAGGGAGTGGAAGGACAGGACCGCGATGCGACCGCCGACGGCGACCCGCTCGAGGGCGACCGGGATCGCCCGCGACCAGCCAGCGAGCTCCTCGTTGACCTCGATGCGCAGCGCCTGGAAGGTCCGCTTGGCCGGGTGGCCGCCGCCGCGCTGGGAGGCCATCGGGATCGTCGAGCGGAGCAGCTCCACGAGCCGCGCGGACCGGTCGAAGGGGGTGACCTCCCGCTCGCGGACGATCGCGCCGGCGATCTTGCGAGCGAACCGCTCCTCGCCGTAGTCGGAGAGCACGCGCGCCAGGTCGCGGGCGTCGTAGGTGTTGAGCACGTCGGCGGCCGTCATCCCGGTCGTGGGGTCCATCCGCATGTCGAGCGGCGCGTCGTGGGCGTAGGCGAAGCCCCGCTCGGTCTCGTCGAGCTGCAGGGAGGAGACCCCGAGGTCGAAGAAGGCGGAGGTGACGGTCTCGATGCCGAGGTCGTCGAGGACGGCGCCGATCTCGTCGTTGACCGCGTGCACGAGGGTGGCGCGCTCACCGAAGGGGGCGAGCCGCTCCCCCGCCAGGCGCAGCGCCTGGGGGTCGCGGTCGATGCCGATGAGGCGCACCTGCGGGTCGGCCTCGAGCACGGCCTGCGCGTGGCCGCCCATGCCGAGGGTCCCGTCGACGTGGATCGCGCCCGGCGTGGAGAGCGCGGGCGCGAGCAGGTCGAGGACCTCGGGGAGCATGACGGGCACGTGGCGGGAGGCTGCGTCGCGTCCGCCGCCGGTGTCGATGTGCTCCATCCCGCTCCCTTCCTGCTCGTCGCTCGTGTCCGGCATGTGGTGGGTGATCCCTGGTCCGTGTGCTGCTGCCACCTGGTCCCCATCCGGGACGTTCCGGCCCGGGGGAAGTCGGGTCGGCGCCGTCACGGCTGGAGGCCGGATGGCAGCTGCCTCACATGAGTCCGGGGATCACCTCCTCGGACTGGTCGGCGAAGGCCTGCTCGGTGCTGGCCAGGTACTCGTTCCACGCGGCGGTGTCCCAGACCTCGACGCGGGCGCCGGTGCCGATGACCGTGCAGTCGCGGTCGAGGCCGGCGTACTGGCGCAGGGCGGCGGGCACGGTGACCCGGCCCTGCTTGTCCGGGATCTCGTCGCTCGCGCCGGAGAGGAAGACGCGCATGTAGTCGCGCGCGGCCTTGCTCGAGGTGGGGGCCTCCTGGAACTTCTGCGTGATCTTCGTGAACTCGTCGATGGGGAAGACGTAGAGGCAGCGCTCCTGGCCACGGGTCATGACGAGGCCGCCGGCGAGCTTGTCGCGGAACTTCGCGGGGAGGAAGAGGCGTCCCTTGTCGTCGAGCTTGGGGGTGTGCGTGCCGAGGAACATCGCGGCCACCTCCCCTTCACGTCGACCCGGATGGCTCCCTGCGCTTCCTTGATCCCCCACTTTACTCCACCTAGGTCCTCCACGACACCCATTTCCCCCATTTCCTCGCGAAAACTTGCTGGGTTTTCCCTGACAAATCAGGGGTGGTGCAAAGTGGGGGGATTTTTCACCCCGGAGGCCGAAGGGAGGGCCGCGCCCCTCCCTTCGCGCTCGTCGTGCAGGCTCATCGGGCGCTGGCGGGGGGCGCAGGGCCCGTGGCGACGTAGGGTCGGGTGCACAGCGGAGCGAAGTGGGGCGGCGCAGTCGTCCGGATCGGAGTCGTGGTGACCCTCAGCAGGGAGAGCACCCCGTCGGTGCAGGCGCCCAGTGCCGACCTCGAGCACGTCGTGCGCGTCGGTGAGGAGCTCGCCTCGGCGATGAACGCCGTCATCGAGGGCAAGCCCGATGTCGTGCACACCGCGATCACCGTCCTGCTCGCCGAGGGGCACCTGCTCATCGAGGACGTCCCCGGCGTCGGCAAGACGATGCTCGCCAAGACGCTCGCCCGCAGCATCGACGTCACGGTCCGCCGGGTGCAGTTCACCCCCGACCTGCTGCCGAGTGACATCACGGGCGTGAGCATCTACAACCAGGAGCAGCACGCCTTCGAGTTCCGCCCGGGCGCCGTCTTCGCCAATGTCGTGGTCGGCGACGAGATCAACCGCGCGTCACCCAAGGCGCAGTCCGCCCTCCTCGAGTGCATGGAGGAGGCGCAGGTGACGGTCGACGGCCACACCTACGACCTCCCGCACCCCTTCATCATCATGGCGACGCAGAACCCCGTGGAGATGGAGGGCACCTACCCGCTGCCGGAGGCGCAGCGAGACCGCTTCATGGCACGGCTGTCGATGGGCTACCCGACGCCCGCCGCCGAGGTCGCGATGCTCGACCACCACGGTGCGGCCTCCCCGCTCGAGCGGCTGCGGCCGGTCACCGACGCCGAGGGCATCAGCCGGCTCATCGGCGCGGTGCGCACGGTGCACGCCTCCCCCGCGGTGCGCCAGTACGTCGTCGACATCGCGGCCGGCACCCGTCGCAGCTCGCTCATCCGGCTCGGCGCCTCCCCGCGCGCGACGCTGCACCTGCTGCGGGCGGGTCGCGCCCGGGCCGCGCTGCAGGGTCGCGACCACGTCCTGCCGGACGACATCCAGGCCATCGCCCCCGTCGTGCTGGCCCACCGGTTGCTGTTGAGCAGCGAGGCCCAGCTGGCCCGCCGCGAGCCGCTCGACATCGTGGCCGATCTGGTGCAGCACACCCGCGTCCCGGCTGCGAGATGAGGCGGTCCCGGTGACGGTGCGGGGGCGACTCTTCCTGGGCGCCGGCGCGCTCGTCACCTTCGCGGGGCTCGTCCTGGGCCTGCAGGACTTGACCAAGGTCGGCGCCCTCCTCCTGCTGCTGCCGGCGCTGGCCCTCCTCCTTGCCCGCCGTGACCTCGACCTCGAGGTGCAGCGCAGCGTCGCACCGGCCCGGATCGCGACCGACGGGCACGCCGACGTCACCGTGCAGGTGAGCAATGTCGGGCGTCTGCCGACCCCGCTCCTGCGCGGTGAGGAGGGACTGGCGTACGCCCTCGGCGACCGTCCGCACCTGCTCGTCCCCCGGCTCGACGCCCAGAAGCGCCGCCGGATGACCTACCGGGTGCGCTCCCACGTGCGGGGCCACCACCGCATCGGGCCGCTGGCCGTGCGCGTCAACGACCCCTTCGGCCTCGCGACCCGGGCTGTGGACCTGCCCGGTGAGACCACGCTCGTCGTGCTCCCCCGCGTCCTGCCACTCACCCCCGTGCGCGGCGTGGCCGCCGGCGGGGGCGGCGAGACCTCCACCTCCCCGCGGGTGGCCCTCCACGGCGAGGACGACGTGGGCGTGCGCGAGTACCGCATCGGCGACGACCTGCGCCGCATCCACTGGCGCTCGACCGCGCGCACCGGGCAGACGATGGTGCGCCAGGACGAGCAGCCCACCCGACGCCGCGCCCTCGTGCTGCTCGACGACCGCGCGTCGGCCCACGCGGGCACCGGGGACGGCGGGTCCTTCGAGTGGTCGGTGACGGCCGTGGCCTCCGTCGTCACGCTGCTGCTCGGTGAGCGCTTCGAGGTGCACCTGTCCCTCGCCTCGGATGAGACCGGTGTCGTGCTGCCCCTCGAGAGCCTCGACCACGCCCTCGACCGTCTGGCGGCGGTGCAACCGTCACCGACGACCTCGCCGCGCGGGCTCGTCGAGGTGCTGCAGGACTTCACCCAGCACGGCGGTGGTCTGGTCGTCGCCGTGCTGGGTGGCCTCGACGAGGAGGTCGCGGCGATGTGCGCGGCGAGCAGCCGCACGGGCATCGCGCTCGTCATCGACCGCGGCGGGTTCTCCGCCGGGGGCGACGCCGCGGGCCCCGCTGATGTCACGGCCCAGCAGCTGGCGAGCGGCGGGTGGCGGGCCGAGGTCGTGCGGCCCGGAGCCGGCCTCGCCGAGACCTGGGCCCGCGCGAGCGTCGGGATGGGGGCCACGCGATGAGGTACGAGCCGCGCGTGGTCGCCGGCCTGCTCGCCGCCGTCGCGACCTTCGTCGTCATGCTCCCGATCCGACGACTCTTCGAGGAGGCCACCTGGGTGGTGCCCGCCGTCTTCGGCATCGGCGTCGTCGCCGTCTCCGGCATGGTGCTGCGGGCGCTCACCTCGCGTGCGGGACTCATCATCCTCGGGCAGAGCCTGGTCACCGCCCTCTACGTCCTGGTGACCCAGCTCGGTGAGACCACCCGGCTGGTCGTGCTGCCCACGGCCGCCACGGTCACCGCCCTCGCCGACCACCTCGAGGACGCCCGCGAGACGATCACGAAGTACGCGGCCCCGGCCCCCGCGACCCCCAGCATCGTCGTCGCCCTCGTCATCATCATCGTCGTCGTCGCCCTGGCGGTCGACCTGTCCAGCGCGACGGCGGCCACCCCGGCCATCGCCGGCCTGCCGCTGCTCTCCCTCTTCCTCGTGTCCGCCGCCAACTCCGGTGGCTCGCTCCACGGCCTGTGGTTCGTCGCCGCGGCGACGGCGTGGTTGGCCATGGTCGCCCACCAGTCCGATCTCGACCTGCGCGCCTGGGCCACATCGATCCCACTGATGGCGCAGGGCGACGGTGACGACGTCGCCGCCCGCTCGCACCGCTGGCAGGCCGCGCGCGTCGGCGCCCTCGCCCTCGTCGTCGCCGTCGCGGTCGCGACCTTCGTCCCCCACCTGCCCACCCGCTACGTCCTCGACGGACTGGGCCGCAGCGGGGGCTCCTCCGGAGCGGGTGGTGCGGGGATGCGCCTGTCCACCGAGCTGGACCTGCGACGCAGCCTCGAGTCGCCGAGCCAGGTACCCGTGCTGCGCTACACGACCGATGACCCGACGCCCCAGCCGCTGCGCGTGGCGATCGTCGAGGACTTCGAAGGGGGCTTCGGCCGGATGCGCTCCCGCGCGGTCGAGCCGCGTGAGGGCTTCACCCCGACCGACCCTCTGCTCGGCGTGCCCGAGTCGATCGGTCGCGACCAACGCACGATCGTCGTCGAGGACAACGGGATCGCTGCACCCCAGCTGCCCCTGCCCTGGCTGACCCGCTCGGCGGACCTCGGCGGCATCGCGTGGGCCATGGGTGCGGACGGTACGGCCCGTGTACAGCGCACCCCGGGCACCTACTCGGCCTCCTTCATCGAGCTCGACCCCCAGGACGAGGACTTCGTCGACGCCTTGGAAGCGGGCGGTGACGAGGTCGTCGACGAGACGGCCTACCGCGACTCCTACCTCACCCTCGACAGCGGGTCGGTCGTCGAGATCACCGAGCTGGCCGAGAGCCTCGGCTCCCCCGACGACACCCCCATCCAGGCGGCCCAGGCGATCCAGGAGTACCTGCGTGACCCGCAGTTCGACTACAGCCTCGACCTGCCGACCCGGCCCGAGGGACGCGACCCGATCGTCCACTTCCTCGAGACGAAGGTCGGCTACTGCCAGCAGTTCGCCGCCACGATGACGCTGCTCGCGCGGGCGCGGGGCATCCCCGCCCGGGTCGCCGTCGGCTTCCTGCCCGGCTCCAGCCCGGACGGCCGGCAGCGGATCGTGCGGGCGAGCGACGCCCACGCGTGGCCCGAGCTGTACTTCGAGGGCGTCGGCTGGGTGCGCTTCGAGCCGACGCCGGGCCAGCGCGCCGCGAGCGTCCCCGGGTACACGATCGACACCTCGGACTCGACCTCGACGGAGACCACGACGAGGACGACGGAGTCGTCGAGCTCGACGAGCACGACGTCGGAGGCGAGCGACGACACCGCCGTGGACGAGGGCACGGCCCCGACCGACGAGGGCACCCCCCGCTGGGTGTGGTGGCTGCTCGGGCTCCTCGGTGTGCTCGCCGTCCTGTCCATCCTGCCGATCACCGCGCTCCTCGCCCGCCGTCGCGAGCGTCGCACCGCGCGCGACGACGCCGAGCGGGTCGAGCGCGAGTGGCGCGAGCTCGTCACCCAGCTCGACGACCTCGGCATCCGGGCTCCGGTCGGCTCCACGCCCCGGCAGGCCGGCCGGTGGATCGGCCACCGGATGCACCTCGAACCCCCGATGCAGGAGCAGCTCGACCACGTCGTCGCGACGCTCGAGCGGGCCCGCTACGGCGCACCGGGCCAGGACCTGCCGGACATCTCCCGCGAGGTCGGCGCCGTCGTCGACCGGGTCCGATCCAGCCGGCAGCGCAGCGCGCAGGTCCGCTCGCTGCTGTGGCCCCAGGACGGCGTCGACGCGTGGCGCCGCCTCGGACGTCGCGTCGCGGAGGGTGCCAGCGGGATCACCCGCCGCGTCACCGGCCGCCGCTGACGCCCCCTTCGCCCCCGTCCCTCTCTTCCCTGAACACGCGGTCCCGGGTCCAACAGCGCGCATTTGCCCGGGCACATGCGCGGTCCCGGGTCCACCAGCGCGCATTTCCCCGGGGAGATGCGCGGTCCGGGACAGTGGCACGGGGCCCACCCCCTTCGTCCCGTCGCACGCCTCCACCTCCTGCCCCCCGGGGACGACGCAGGCCCCCACCGCGATGGTGGGGGCCTGCGTCGTCGTGCGCGGTGATCAGTCGAGGTAGTCGCGCAGCACCTGCGAGCGGCTCGGGTGGCGCAGCTTGCTCATCGTCTTGGACTCGATCTGGCGGATGCGCTCACGCGTCACGCCGTAGACCTTGCCGATCTCGTCGAGCGTCTTGGGCTGGCCGTCGGTCAGGCCGAAGCGCATCGACACGACGCCGGCCTCGCGCTCGCTGAGCGTGTCGAGGACCGAGTGCAGCTGCTCCTGCAGGAGCGTGAAGCTTACGGCGTCGGCCGGGACGACCGCCTCGGAGTCCTCGATGAGGTCACCGAACTCGGAGTCGCCGTCCTCGCCGAGCGGGGTGTGCAGCGAGATCGGCTCGCGGCCGTACTTCTGGACCTCGACGACCTTTTCGGGCGTCATGTCCAGCTCCTTGGCCAGCTCCTCCGGAGTGGGCTCGCGGCCCAGGTCCTGGAGCATCTGGCGCTGCACTCGGGCGAGCTTGTTGATGACCTCGACCATGTGGACCGGGATGCGGATGGTGCGCGCCTGGTCGGCCATGGCGCGGGTGATGGCCTGGCGGATCCACCACGTCGCGTACGTCGAGAACTTGTAGCCCTTGGTGTAGTCGAACTTCTCGACCGCACGGATCAGGCCGAGGTTGCCCTCCTGGATCAGGTCGAGGAAGAGCATGCCGCGACCGGTGTAGCGCTTGGCCAGCGAGACGACGAGTCGCAGGTTGGCCTCGAGCAGGTGGTTCTTCGCGTTCTTGCCGTCCTGGGCGATCCACCACAGCTCGCGCTTGAACTTCATGTCGATCTTCTCGCCCGAGGCGAGCTTCTCCTCGGCGAAGAGGCCGGCCTCGATGCGCTTGGCCAGCTCGACCTCCTGCTCGGCGTTGAGGAGGGCGACCTTGCCGATCTGCTTGAGGTAGTCCTTGACCGGGTCGGCGGTGGCGCCGGCGGTGACGACCTGCTGCGCGGGCGCGTCGTCCTCGTCGTCGTTGCTGATCGTGAAGCCGGACTTCTCGTCCTGCTCCTCGGGCTTTTCGGCGGCCTTGGGGTCCTCGTGCAGGACGTCGTCCTCGCCGGGCGCCGGCTCCTCGGCCGTCGTCGTCGTCGGGTTGGCGGCGGCCTTCGCCGCGGTCGCCTTCTTGGCCGCGGTCTTCTTCGCCGCAGCCTTCTTGGCCGGGGCGGCGGCAGCGGCAGCTGCGGTCTTGGTGGTCGCCTTGGCGGCGGCCTTCGTTGCGGTCTTCTTCGCGGGGGCCGCGGCCTTCGTGGCCGGCGTCGCTGCCTTCTTGGCGGCCGTGGTCTTCTTCACTGCGGCCTTCTTGGCGGGAGCCTTCTTGGCGGGAGCCTTCTTGGCGGTCGTCTTCTTCGCGGTGGACTCTGGCACCTGAACCTCGATTCCCTGGTCGTCGAGCGCCCGCAGGACGACCCGACCCCGGCTGGGGCTGATCTTCGCCTCGCTGAATGCGGCCTGCAGTTGATCGCTGGTGATGGATCCGGTCGTGTGGCCCACCCGGACCAGCTCCTGGAGCGAAGGGTGCGCGAACTCCTTGGGGAGGGAGTCCTGCGCCCCGGAGGAGCGTGGGGACACAGCAGTCACCAACAACCTTTCGTCACGGAGGATTCCGCCGGGACCGACGTGGGTGGCGTGTGACCTCGTCTGCCCGACTCGCCCGGACGCTGTGCGCTGGGCTCGTGACCATTATAAAACGTGCCGGTGGAGAATGCCGCAGCGGGCGCTCCTCGGAGCGCCCGCTGCGGTGGTGCGAGGTGGATGGGAGCGCCTCAGCGCGCCTTGACCGCGAGCACGTCGCACGGTGCGTCGAGCAGCACGCGCTGGGCGTTGGAGCCGAGGATGAGCTTGCCCACGGGGGTGCGCTTGCGCAGGCCGATGATGATCAGGTCGGCGTCGGTCTCCTCGGCGACGACGATGAGGTCCTCGGCCGGCTCCTTGCCGCGGACGAGGCCGCGGACCTCGCCCTCGACGCCCGCCTCCTCGAGGCGGGCCCGGACCTGCCGGAGGTCGTCCTCGTTCTTGCGCGCGCTGTCGCCACTCAACCCGGCACCGCCGCGGTCGGAGTGGATGACGACGAGCTTGTCCTGGCGCAGGCGGCACTCCTCGAAGGCCCGCTCGAGGGCGGCCTCGCCTTCCTTGGTCGACACGTAACCCACGACGATCGTCATCGGTGCTCCTCGTCAGATGTGATGGCTGGACTGGACCTGTTGGATGACGCTACACCGCGCCAGCGTGACCTGTCTCACTCCCGTGCTCCGTGTCGTCGACGGACCCTCCGGAGACGACCTCGCGCAGCAGTCGGGCGACCTGCTCGACCTCGGTGAGGAACCCGTCGTGACCGACGATCGAGCTGATCGTCGCGAGCTCGGAGCGCGGGTGCGCCTGTGCCAGTTCCTCGGAGAGGCGCGGCGGGTAGAGCCGGTCGGAGTCGACGGGCACGAGGACGAGACGACCGGCGAAGGGGGCCAGCGCAGCGGCCGTGCCACCGCGCCCGCGACCGATGTCGTGGGAGTTCATGGCCTCGGACAGCACGATGTAGGAGTTGGCGTCGAAGCGCCCGGCGAGCTTGCCGCCGTGGTGGTCGAGGTAGCTCTCGATCGTGTAGCGGGGGCGGCCGCTCTCCCCCGCCGCCTCGTCCTGCACGTCCCGGCCGAAGCGCTCGTGCAGCTCGAGCTCGCTGCGGTAGGTGACGTGGGCGATGCGGCGGGCGATGCCCAGCCCGACCTCTGGGCCCTGGGGGTGCTCGTAGTAGTCGCCGTCGGCGAACCACGGGTCATTGCGGATCGCGAGGATCTGGGTCTGGCTCCAGGCGATCTGCTCGGCCGTCGCGTAGCCGGTGGACGCGAGTGCGATCGCGGTACCGACCCGGTCGGGGTGGGACGCGACCCACTCGAGGGTGCGCATGCCACCCATCGAACCGCCGATCACCGTGTGCCAGCGCTCGATGCCGAGCTGGTCGGCCAGCCGTGCCTCGGCGGCGACCTGGTCGCGGATCGTCAGGCGGGGGAACCGACTGCCCCAGGCGCGCCCGTCGGCGGCCCGGGAGCCGGGACCGGTGCTGCCCTGGCACCCGCCGAGGACGTTGATGGCCACGACGAAGTACTCATCGGTGTCGAGGAGCGCGCCGGATCCGACGAGTCCCGGCCACCAGCCGGCCGTCGGGTGGCCGTGGCCCGCGGGCCCGACGACGTGGCTGTCGCCGGTGAGGGCGTGCTCGACGAGGATGGCGTTGTCGCGCGAGGCGTTGAGCTCGCCCCAGGTCTCGTAGGCGAGGACGACCCCCGGCAGGTGCTCGCCGGACTCGAGCGACAGGTCACCGATCTGCGCGAACCGGCGGTCGCCGGGCGCGTCGCCGTCGCGCCACAGCGCGGGGTTGGTGGGGGGTGTGGTGGTAACGCTCATCAGCACGTCTCCCGGGGCTCGCCTTGCCACATCACCTCGATGCAGCCGGGTCATCACCCGGGGCACCCCGTCGCGAGGAGGGTTGCCGGCCAGCAAGCCGGGGCTTGACGCTGGCGCTCATGACCTGCCGTCCATGCTAACCGTCCGGGTGGCCCGGATCGAGCCCGGTCCGCTGTGCGGACCCGAGCGTCAGGCGGCCGATCCGGGCAGCCCGTCGGAGAGTGCGACCTCCCACGGCCGCAGTCCGTGCGAGAGCAGCTGGAGCAGCAGCCACGACAGACGGTGGTCCGGGTCGATCTCCAGCGCGCGCTCGAAGCACATGCCGGCGAGCGTCCCGTCACCCTCCCACCACGAGAGCAGGCCGGTGAGCGTCACGAGCGAAGGGGTCAGGACCTGCGGCACGAGCGCTGCCACCTGCGCGAGTCTCCCGCGCACGGCGACGACGTCCTCGTGCTCGTGGTCAGGGACGTCAGCCGGGTGGGGAGTCGCGTCGTCGCCCACCCACGGGCACCGGGCGGCGGCTCGTCGCGCCAGGTCGGCGACCGGGCCGGGCATGGCCGCCAGCGAGAGCGACCCCGGGCACAGCACGCTGATGAGGGCATCACGCCAGTGCACGTCGAGCAGGGAGTCCACGACGAGTCGCAGCTCGTCGTCCGGCATCTCGGTCACGGGCACCGCGTCCCTCGCGGGGTCGAGCACCGAGGACCACACGTGCGCGAGCCGGTGGTCGTCGGCGCCGACCGCGAGCGACCGTCCCCCTCCGGATGCCGCGGCGACGCACGCGGCGCGCTCCTCGTCGCGCTCGGGCAGGACCTGCTCGACATGGTCCTCACGGGTGGGCAGCGGATGGACCCCGGCACGGACGAAGGGAGCAACCGCCGGCACGTCGGCCGGTCGCGGCAGCCGCTGCGTGCTCGTGCGCCCGTCGTCGTCGGTGAGGTGGCCGTGGCCGTCGCGCACGACGAGACGGACCCCGACGGACAGGCCCGCCGCGGTCGCGGCGTCGCTGATCGCCTCGAGGAGACGGCTCGTCTGCCAGGGCGCGTCCTCGAAGCCGAAGAGCAGGATCGCGTCGGCCCCGTCGCGCTCGAGGACCTCGAGGGCACGGGCGGCTGCGACCTCGCAGTGGTCGCGGTCGTCGGAGACGTCATGACGCTGGACCACTCCGGCGGTGCGGCCGTGCATGGCGACGACGACGACCGACCTGCGCGGGTGGTAGCCGAGCCGGTACGGCAGG
>NZ_BCSQ01000004.1 GCF_001570945.1 Janibacter anophelis NBRC 107843 | reverse complement strand
GCCGATCCGATGGACCGGCTGCGGGAGTGGGTGCCCGGGCAGGAGCCCTGAGGGCTCAGCCCTCCTGACCCTTGTCGGCGCCCTCGAGCTTCATGCTCGCGTTGGTGATCCGCCGCTGGTCGTCGAAGGTGAACTCGACGTGCCCCGTCTCGTCGGCGATCCGGATGACGTCGCCGTCCTCGGTGGCGGTGAACCCGGGACGGTGCTCGGCCAGCCCCAGCACTGTCGAGCGATGGTCGGTGATGTTGCCCGCGCTGAGGACGTACCCCAGCCGCGAGGCGACCTGCATCAGCTCGGGCTCGGGCACCTCGATCCCCTCGAGGACGAACACCGCCCGCGTCCCGCCTCCCACGTCGGCGGTGTAGTACGGGCTCAGGCGGGTCGCCTCGACCCCCACGTAAGCGACGAGGTGCGCGAGGGCCGTCACGGTCTCACCGACGTCCTCGCCGGGCTCGAAGGGCAGCTCAGCAGTGGTCAGGTCGGTGATGCCGTACTTCTCTCCCAGCTCCTTGATCTTGGTTGCGGCCTCACTCCCGCCCTGGGGGTGGGCCCACCCCCAGAGCATCGAACGGGGGCCCGGGGCCACGGACCCGATGAGGTGGATCCTGGCGCTGAGGGTGCGCTCGGCACCGACGAAGCGGAGGGTTCCGGCCTCCATGTCTCCGTCGATCTGGTGCTCGCCCAGCTGTTCCTCCAGCACCTCACCGAAGAGGGTCTGCTTGAGGTTGGCGTAGAGGGCGGCTCGGTTGGCGACGTTCTGCAGTCCTGGGTGCATGGGCACCATCCTGCCGAGCGACCCCGTCCCACGCACCCCGTGGCGATGGGGAGGACTCCCCATCGTCCGGTGGGCTCGCCGCCTCAGGCGCCCAGTTGTGCGCGGATGTCGATGATCCGGTCCTGGGGGTCGAAGACGAAGAGGATCTCGCCGTTCCCGTCGTGCAGGCGGATGGCCGGGCCCTCCTGCATCGCCTCGAACCCTGCCCGGTGCTCGGCCAGCCCCAGGACCGACGAGCGATGGTTGGCGATGAATCCCGCAGACAGGATGCGCTGCATGCGGGTGGCGGCGTCGGCGAGCGTGGGCTCCGGCACGTCGACGTCGAGCAGGAAGCTCACGAGGTCGCTGCTGCCGGGCAGGTCGACCATGTAGTACGGCGCGCGCCGCGTGGCCTCAATCGCGGCCGACCCGGTGAGGTGGGCCATCCGAGCAGTCGGCGGCAGGCCCTGCGGGGCGCTGCCGCCTTCGTAGGGAAGCCGCTCCGTCGTGAGGTCGGTGATGCCGTGGCGTTCACCGAGTTCGCGCACGGAGGTTGCGTGTTCGGCGCCCTTGGGGTGGCCCCATCCCCAGATGACCTCGCTCGGGTCCGCCTTGATGAACGCGATGAGGTGTGCCGGCACCGTCAAGGGGGTGCCCTGCTCGCCGTGGAAGGTCATCGTGCCCGCCGCGCTGTCATAGGACGACTGAGGTCGTCCGAAGCGCTCGGCGAGCATCTGGCCCAGCAGAGCCTGCTTGAGCAGGGCGTACAACCCTGCGCGGTCGGCCACGTTCTGCAGTCCGGGAGTCGTCATGGGGACATCATGCCGTGCCCGGAGGGAGCGCAGGCAGCGAAGGGGGACGCCGGCCCGAATCGTCGCCATGACAGGATCGGCCGCATGACCGAGGCCAACGACCGCCCGCTCGAGGACGAGCGCTCCTTCGTCGGTGTCCCGGACGGGTTCGACCGACTGTGGACGCCGCACCGGATGGCCTACGTCACCGGGGAGCGGCCCAGTGACGAGGCCGGCGAGGGGTGCCCCTTCTGCGTCGCGCCCGACAAGGACGATGCCGAAGGGCTCGTCGTCCACCGTGGCGAGACCTGCTTCGTCGTCATGAACCTCTTCCCGTACAACGCCGGTCACGTCCTCGTCTGCCCCTACCGCCATGTCTCCCTCTACGTCGACCTCACCGACGAGGAGACGGCGGAGTTCACGGCCCTCACCAAGGCCGCGATCCGCGCCCTCCAGGCCTCGTCCAACCCGCACGGGTTCAACCTCGGGATGAACCAGGGCGCCGTCGCCGGCGCCGGTGTCGCAGCGCACCTGCACCAGCACGTCATCCCGCGCTGGGGTGGCGACATGAACTTCCTGCCGATCGTCGCGCAGACCAAGGCGCTGCCGATCCTGCTCGAGGACGCCCGGGCGGCCCTCGTCGCGGCCTGGCCGGACGCGCAGGCCTGAGGCGAAGGGGGAGGGGCGCGGCCCCCTTCGTCAGCGTCGTCGGCCGCCCCACACTCGGCGAGGTGGTCGGGGACCCGACCCGCGCGCGGTTACGCTTGTCGCGCCATGCTCAATCGATACGCGCGCGCCGCCGTCACCCGGATCCTCACCCCGGTGGCGAAACTCCTCAACCGCCTGGGCATCAGCCCCGACGTGGTGACCATCCTCGGCACCATCGGCGTATGCGTCGGCGCGCTGGTCTTCTTCCCCCGCGGGCAGCTGCTCGTCGGCGTCCTCGTCATCACCGCCTTCGTCTTCTCCGACACCATCGACGGCGTCATGGCGCGTCTGCTGGGGCGCACGAGCAAGTGGGGCGCCTTCCTCGACTCGACGCTCGACCGCATCGGCGACGCCGCGATCTTCTCCGGCTTGGCCATCTGGTTCTTCCAGGGCGGTGACGACCGCGTCATGGCGTGGCTCGCCATGGCCTGCCTCGTGCTCGGCAGCGTCGTCTCGTACGCCCGCGCCCGAGCAGAGGGACTGGGCATGACCGCGAGCGTCGGCATCGCGGAGCGCGCGGACCGCCTCGTCGCCGCCCTCGTCACCACCGGACTCGTCGGGCTCGGGCTGCCGGAGGTCGTCCTCAAGGTGGTCCTCGCCGTCCTCGCCGTGGCGAGCGTCGTCACCATCCTCCAGCGGGTGCTCTTCGTCCGGCAGCAGTGCATCGCCGACGACGCCGCGTCGACTCCCGCGACGTCGTGACCCGGTTGCGCCGGCAGGCGACCGTCTGGGCCTTCCTGCTGGCCTGGCGGGTGCTGCGTCTCGTCCCGGCGTCCCTCGCGTACCGCCTCTTCGACCTCGCCGCCGACCGGACGTACGCCGGTGACGGCGACTCCGTGCAGCGCCTGCGCGCCAACTACGCCCGGGTGCGTCCCGAGCTCGGTCCCGACGAGCTCGAGGCGTTGACGGCGAAGGGGGTGCGCGGCGCCCTTCGGTACTACGTCGAGGCCTTCCGCCTGCAGTCCCTCGACGGGGACCGGGTCGACTCCATCGTCCGCTACGAGGGCGCCTTGCCCGAGCTCAAGGGGCACCTGCTCGCCGGCCGGCCCGTGCTCGCCTTCCTCGGCCACACGGGCAACTGGGACCTCGCCGGCGTCTGGTGCGCCCGTCACCTCGGCAAGGTCGTCACGGTCGCCGAGCGACTCGAGCCGGAGGAGATGTTCCGCGCCTTCCTCGACTACCGCGAGAGCCTGGGCATGGTCATCCACCCGGCGGAGCGCGGGACCTACGCGCTGCTGCGCGCCCAGCTCGACACCGGGGAGCCGGTGGTCATGCCGCTGTTGGCCGACCGCGACCTGTCCGCCAGCGGGGTCGAGGTCGACCTGTGCGGGCACCGGGCGCGCATGGCGGCCGGCCCGGCCGCGCTGGCCGTCGAGACCGGACTGCCGCTCTTCCCCGTCACGCTGCGTCATGAGCGCATCGGTCGCTCGTGGGGCATGGTCGTCACGATCCACGATGCCGTCGAGGTGGCTCCCCAGGGCCACCCGGAGGCGGTCAGGCTGACGACGCAGGCCTGCGCGGACGCCTTCGGCGCCGCGATCACCCGGCACACCGAGGACTGGCACATGATGCAGCGGGTCTTCGTCGAGGACCTCGACCCGGCGCGCGACGCGGCCCGGAGGGCTGTGGCATGAGGGTGGGTCTGGTCAGTCCCTACTCCTTCGACGTCCCCGGAGGCGTCCAGTTCCACATCCGCGACCTCGCGGAGTACCTGGTCCGGCACGGGCACGAGGCCTCCGTCCTCGCGCCGGCCGACGAGGGCACCGAGCTGCCCCCCTACGTCGTGCCGGCGGGACGTGCGGTGCCGATCCGCTACAACGGCTCGACCGCGCGGTTGCTCTTCGGTCCGGTCGCCGCAGCCAAGGTGGGTCGCTGGCTGGAGGAGGGCGACTTCGACGTCGTCCACATCCACGAGCCCCTCGCACCCAGCCTCTCGCTCCTCGCCCTGTGGGGCACGACGAGCCCCGTCGTCGCCACCTTCCACACCTCCAACGTGCGCTCCCGCGTCATGCAGGCCGCCTACCCGCTCCTGCGCCCGTCCCTGGAGAAGATCCACGGTCGCATCGCCGTGTCCGAGGACGCGCGGCGCACCGTGACCACCCACATCGGCGGTGACGCGGTCGTCATCCCCAACGGGGTCGACACCGCTGCCTTCGCGCGGGCGAACCGGGACGAGCGCTGGAGCGGCAGCCCCGGCCGACCGACGATCGTCTTCCTCGGTCGGATCGACGAGCCGCGCAAGGGGCTGCCGGTCCTGTCGGCGGCCATGCCGGCAATCCTCGACGCCGTCCCCGGGGCGCGGCTGCTCGTCGTCGGTCCCGGCAGCGTCGACGCGGCCCGGGCGAAGCTGACCGAGCGCGTGCTCGCCGCGACCGAGTTCCTCGGCGCGCTCTCCGACGAGGACAAGGCGGCCGCCCTGGCCTCGGCCGACCTCTACGTCGCGCCGCACACCGGGGGAGAGAGCTTCGGCATCGTCCTCGTCGAGGCGATGGCCGCCGGGGCGCCGGTCCTCGCGAGCGACCTCGCCGCCTTCCAGCGGGTGCTCGACGGCGGCCGCACGGGGATGGCCGGTGCGCTCTTCGCCAACGAGCGTCCCGAGGACCTGGCTGCCCGCGCGGTCGAGCTGCTGGCGGACCCGGGTCGGCTGCGCGTCCTGTCGGACCTCGGGCGCGAGCGGGCGCGCGTCTTCGACTGGGACGTCGTGGCCAAGGAGATCCTCGCCGTCTACGACACGGTCGTCGACTCCGGGATGCACCACCGCGAGGTCACCCGGCTGCGTCCGGGCATCGACCGCAGGGCCGGGGGAGGCCCGGCATGACGACCATCAGCTGGATCGTCCTCGTCATCTGCGTCCTGCTCGTGCTCGCGTGGTACCTCTCCTACAGCGCCGCGCGTCTCGACCGCCTGCACGCCAAGGTGGAGGGTGCTCTGTCCGCGCTCGACGCGCACGTCGTGCGTCGGGCCGAGGCCAGCCTCGAGCTGGCCAACTCCGGTGCCATCGACCCGGCGAGCGGGTTCCTCCTCGCCGCGGCCGCCAGCGAGTCGCTCGAGCGGGTCAACGAGCGCACCTTCGAGTCGGACCTGCTCGAGGGACAGCACTTCGCCGGTCGCGAGAGCGTCGAGAGCGAGCTGACCGAGGTCCTGCATGCCGCGCTGCCGGGGCAGGTGGTCACCGACATCACGGCCGAAGGGGGCCCCGGCGCCGCTGCGCTCGAGCGCGTCCGCGAGGCGGGTCTGCGCGTCCAGCTGGCGCGCCGCTTCCACAACGAGGCGGTCAAGGAGGTCCAGCGGGTGCGGGCCAAGCGGATCGTGCGGCTCTTCCGCCTGGCCGGGTACGCCGACCTGCCGCGGACCGTGGAGTTCGACGACACCCTGCCGGGCTGAGTCCGGACCCCTCGCCACGGGCCCGCGGAGGCGGCATGATCTGGGGCATGACCCCGGCCGACCTCACCCTCGTCACACCGCTCAACGAGGTGCTCGGCCTCGCCGGCCTGCCGCGTGTGGGCCTGGAGCACCTCGCGCTGGCCCAAGTGGCCCTGCTCGGGGGTGACCGGGCCCTCGCGGCGGTGCCCACGGCCCGCCGGCGCCGCCGCCGACGACGCGGTGGAGGCATCGGCTTCCTCGGCCTGTGCTGCTGCCTGCTGCCGCTGGCCCTGGCCGCACTCATCGGCTACCTCGTGTGGTCGCGGCGCAAGGGGCAGGACCCCAGGACGGCCATCAGTGGCCTCGGGTCCTCCTTCGGCGGGACCCCGTCTGCGGGATCGCATCCGGCACCGCCCCCGCCCGGGGGCTCCACGTCGCCCGGGGGCGCGACGCCACCCCCGCCGCCGGGTGGGACGACGACGGCGTCCGGAGACGCACCGCCGCCGACGGGCGGTGAGGGGCCACCGCCCCCTTCGTCCGGGCGTCCGGCACCTCCGCCGCCTCCCGGGGCGTCCGACCCGGGCACCCCACCGCGGGAGGACTGACCGCCGCTGGCGCGACTCAGTCGCCCGCTCGCGCCGCCTCGACGATGTCGGTGGTCAGGGACTCGGCCTGCTCGTCGTCGAGGTCGTGCACGGTCAGGCGCAGATGGCGTGAGGGCTCGTCGGTCTCCATCAGGCGGAAGTCGTCACCAGTGCGCACCAGCCAGCCCCGGCGGGTCAGCCTTTCGGCCGCCTCCCGTGCGGCCACCGGCAACTCCACCCACAAGCTCATCCCGTCGCCGGCCTGCGTCGGCAGTCCCCGCTCCGTGAGCAGTGCGGCGAAGGTGGCGTTGCGCTCCGCGTAGTGGGTGCCTGCGCGGTCGATGCGGGCCAGCGCGTCCTCGTCCGTCATGACCGAGTGCGTGATGCGTTGCAGGAGGTGGCTCACCCACGTCGTGCCGGGACTGAGCCGCAGCTCCAGCCGCGCGGCCGTGTCGGCGTCGCAGGCCGTCACGGCGAGGCACATGTCCGGGCCGGCGAACTTCGAGACCGACCGCACGAGGGCCCAGCGCTCGTGGTCCGGACCGATGATCGAGTGGAAGGGCTGCCGCGACAGGTAAGAGAAGTAGTCGTCCTGCACGACGAGGACGTAGGGGTGCTCCGCCATCACCGCGCGCAGGGCCTCGGCGCGACGTGCGCTCAGCGACGCGCCCGTCGGGTTCTGTGCCCGAGGGGTGCACACGACGGCGCGCACGCCCTGGTCGAGCGCGTGGCGCAGCCCCTCGACGGTCATGCCCTCGGCGTCGACGGGGACGGGGACCGCGCGGTACCCGCCGAGCTGCGCCAGGTGGATGCTCGCCAGGAAGCAGGGGTCCTCGAGAGCCACCGTGTCGTCACGCATGAGCGCTTGTGCGAGCAGGCGCTCCACGGCGTCGACGGCGCCGCTCGTCAGGGTGATGTGCAGCTCGTCCTCGTCCACCGGTACGTCCGGTGCCATCCAGCCCCTGGCCCACGCGAGCAGGTCACGGTCGATCGTGGGTTCGCCGTAGAGGACGTGCCGCCCGGCGGCCGCGGCGAGAGCCGGCCCGAGGTCGGGGATCAGCGCGGGATCCGGGTTGCCGGTGCCGACGTCCCGCAGCGAGCCTGCGGGGGCGAAGCCCTCCTGGGGCACTCGCGCAGGCCGGGCGACCCGGGTGCCGGCGCGGCCCTGCGACACGACAACCCCGGAGCGGGCCAGCGCACGGTAGGCGGCCACGGCCGTGTTGCGGTTGACCCCGAGCTGCTCGGCCAGGGCCCGCACCGGAGGGAGGACCTCCCCGGGTGCCAGGCGGCCGCGCTCGACGAGGCCGCGCACGCTGTCGGCGATCTCGGCGGCCGTGCCCCCCGTGATCAGTGCTGCGTCGGTACCCACGTCCCGGAGTCTAGGTCCACCTTCACGACCCGTGGACGACCGTCACGGCTTTGGCCTGTGCCGTGCTACTTTCTGGCCTAGATCAAAAATCGGCCTGCTCCCGGCGGGCCACGGGAGATGGAGTGGACCATGACCAGTGACACGACCGAGGTCGGGACCGCGCGCGTCAAGCGCGGGATGGCCGAGATGCTCAAGGGCGGCGTCATCATGGACGTCGTCACGCCGGAGCAGGCGAAGATCGCCGAGGACGCCGGCGCCGTGGCCGTCATGGCCCTCGAGCGCGTCCCGGCCGACATCCGCGCGCAGGGCGGCGTCTCGCGGATGAGTGACCCCGACATGATCGACGGCATCATCGAGGCCGTCTCGATCCCCGTCATGGCCAAGGCGCGCATCGGTCACTTCGTCGAGGCCCAGGTGCTGCAGTCGCTCGGGGTCGACTACATCGACGAGTCAGAGGTGCTCACCCCGGCCGACTACGCCAACCACATCGACAAGTGGGCCTTCACCGTCCCCTTCGTCTGCGGTGCCACCAACCTGGGTGAGGCGCTGCGCCGCATCACCGAGGGCGCCGCGATGATCCGGTCGAAGGGGGAGGCCGGCACCGGCGACGTGTCGAACGCGACGACCCACATGCGCTCCATCCGCCAGGAGATCCGACGCCTGCAGAACCTCGCCGAGGACGAGCTGTACGTCGCCGCCAAGGAGCTGCAGGCCCCCTTCGAGCTCGTCAAGGAGGTCGCGGCCAACGGCAAGTTGCCCGTCGTCCTCTTCACCGCCGGCGGCATCGCGACGCCCGCCGACGCGGCGATGATGATGCAGCTGGGCGCCGAGGGCGTCTTCGTCGGGTCGGGCATCTTCAAGTCCGGCAACCCGGCGCAGCGCGCCGAGGCGATCGTCAAGGCGACGACCTTCTTCGACGACCCGGACATGCTGGCCAAGGTCTCGCGCGGCCTCGGTGAGGCGATGGTCGGCATCAACGTCGACGAGATCCCCCAGCCGCACCGGCTCGCCGAGCGCGGCTGGTGACGGGTCACCGAGCGCGTGTTTGAGGGGCCCGGGTCGACGACCCGGGCCCCTCACCCGCTCCCGGACTGTCAGTAGCTGCCGATGAAGTGGGTCCACCCGGGGTAGAGCTCGGCGCCGTCGGAGACCATGATCCGGCGGTCCGCGGCCGAGCGCAGGTCGAGCCGTCGGCCCAGCTCGAGGCTGTAGATGTTGATGGTGGAGCGGGCGCCCCCGCCGCTCAGGCCCGCGCGCAGCCCGTGGTCGGTCTGGCCGCTCGTGGCGATGGTCGTGGTGGAGACGATGCCGCCCAAGGGGCCGTGGAGGACGACCTGTCCGGCCCGGTTGACCTCCAGCCCGGTGACCCCCGTGCACAGGTGGTACCGGTTGCCGTAGGGGAGCACGCCCACCTCCTTCGTCGTGAAGCGGACGCGACACCCGCGCTGCACGAGATCGACGGGCTCGACGGACCCGTCGATGTACGGCCCGTAGGCCTGCGCGGCAGCGGTCGTCACGGCGTTGGTCACGCCGGGTCGCTGCGTCGTCTTGGTCCAGGACACCCACATGTTGGCGACGACCCCCTTCACCCGCGCATAGTCACGTGGTTGCCGCAGGTCGAGCCGCCGGCGCCACCGTGAGTCGTAGATGCTCACCGTCATGACCGACGGGGTCGCCGTCACCCCGGTGATGAGGCCACGGGCGGCGAGCGTCTCGTCGGGGTCGGCCTGGGCGTTGACGACGGCTCCACGTTGCTCGCCCGAGGACAGCACCTGGAGGTCGCCCGTGGGGGACAGGCGGAGCGAGGAGGCGCCGATGCACCGGTGCGTCCCGTTGGCGTGGACGCGCGGGGTCTCGCTGTCGAAGCGGATGACGCATCCGCCCGCGATCGTCGTCTCCGACGTCGCCGTGCGGTCACGGTAGGCGCCGAGCGCGTCGTACCCCGGGTCCTTGAGCAGGGACGCCGCCGTCGTCCCCGACGGTGTCACCTTGACCCAGCCGATGACCAGGTCGGCACGGACCACCCTCCGCCGCTGCGTGGTGCTGCGCAGGCTGATCCGGCTCTTGTCCCGCGCGTCGTAGAACCTCACGGTGACGTGCTTGCCGTTGCCCGTGGCACTGGTGGCAATGCCGCGAGCACTGAGCACGGGGCCGGCCTGCACCATGATCCGCAGCGAGGGATACGGCGCCTGTGGCGTCATCCGCACGATGAGGTCGCCGCGGTTGTCGACCCCGAGCGAGCTGACGCCCACGCAGGGCCGCCCCGCGGAGCCGACCGGACTCGCGGTCCCGGCCGCGTCGAAGGCGATCCGGCACCCTCCGACGACGTACCGGTCGACCGGGACGAACTCGTCGTCGATGGCCGCCGCGTTCCCCGACGGGACGAGGAGGACGGCGAGGAGAAGTGCTGACAGGACGGACGCGAGCAACCCGCGGCGAGGCATGATGAGCAAGGTGACCCCCGGTGACCAGCCCGGGCTTCCCCTCCGGGCAAGGAACCCACACGACGTGCGGGGGCAAACTTTGCGCACCGTGCCGCGCCGTGGGCGAGGCGGACTTCCGTGCATTTCCGCGTCGGTCCCGACCGGGGCACACCGCGTGACCTGCGCTCAGCCGCGGTCGGTGCGCCCGTGCCCCCTGCGGCGCAGTGCTCGCGCATCCCGGACGTCCTCCTCGTGCTTGTCCTTCTTCTTGTCGATGCCGGTCGTGTCGCGCCGAGGCAGCTGGATCTCGTCCTCGGCGGGCATGCCGGCCTGCAGCTCCCGCCCACGCTCGAGCTCGGCGTCGAGCTCGGCACCGAAGAGCAGGGCGAGGTTGGTCAGCCACAGCCACAGCAGGAAGACGATGACGCCGGCCATCGATCCGTAGGTCTTGTTGTAGGAGCCGAAGTTCGCCACGTAGATGCCGAAGGCCACGGACGCGAGCACCCACACGAGGATCGCCACGAGCGCGCCGGGGCTCATCCACCTGATCTTCGGCTGGCGCACGTTCGGCGTCGACCAGTACAGCAGCGCGACGATGACGACCACGGCGAGGAGGAGGACCGGCCACTTGGCGATCTGCCAGACCGTGACGGCACTCGACCCGAGCCCGAGCAACGAGCCGATCGACTCCGCGACCGGTCCCGAGACGACCAGTGCCACGAGCACGGCGGCCACCAGGACGAGGAGCACCGCGGTGACGAGGAGCATCAGCGGGCGCAGCTTCCAGACCGGCCGGCCCTCGGTGACGCCGTAGATCCTGTTCATCGCCCGTGAGAAGGCGTTCACATATCCCGATGCCGACCACAGGGCACCGGCGAGGCCGAGCACCAGGGCCAAGCCGGCGCCGGTGCCCTGGGCCAGTGAGGTGAGGACCGGCTCAAGGGTGTCCGTCACGGAGGCTCCCGCCGTGTCCCGCAGGACACCGAGGACCGTGTCGACCGTCTGCGGCCCCTGCCCGACGAGGCCCACGAGTGAGACGAGGGCGATGAATGCCGGGAAGAGCGCCAGGACGGCGTAGTACGTCAGTGCCGCCGCGAGGTCCGTGCACTCGTCCGCGGAGAACTCCCGCGCCGTCCGGCGCAGCACGTGGCGCAGCGTGGGCTTCTCGAGGTCGGTCGGTCCGTCCGGCGCGCGGGAGTCCTCCGAGTGCGGTGCTGGACCGCTGCGGTCAGCTCGTCCGGTCATCAGAGCCGGTAGCCCCGGTACCGGTGGAGCCGTCTGCCACGTGAACGGACGAGGCGCACGGCGAGCGGCAGCCCGACGAGCGCGACGGCCGCGGCGACACCCGCTGCCCAGACCTGTGGCATCGGCTTCCCCTCACGATCGGTCGCGGACCGCCGCACGTTGGCCACGGCGTGCTGCACCCGCGCCTTCTGCTCGTCGGCCCCGTGCTTCGCCCGCGTCCTGACGTCGAGCTTCGCGGCGAGTGCGTCGACCGTCTCACCGAGCTCGGCTCGCGTGGCGGCGGCCTCGCGCTCCAGCTGCTCGACCCCCTCGTCCGGTGACGGGTGGTGCTCGTCCGGGACCGCGCGGAGGTCATGGCGGGGTTCCTGCTCGTCGAAGGTGCTCACGGGTGGTGGCCTCCCTTGACCGTGTCGATGTCGGCCTTGACGTTGTGGACGGTGCGCTCGGCGGGCGGTGCCGCCTCGGACACCTGCTTCTTGCCCACGAGGGCAAGGAGACCGGCGACCGCCAGGAGGACCACGCCGACGACCAACGCGGCCAGCCACAGGGGCATGACGAGGTCGAGGGCGATGATGGCGGTTGCGACGAGGGCGGCGACGCCGTACAGCGCGACGAGACCGGCACCTCCGAAGAGTCCCGCTCCCGTCCCGGCCTTCTTCGCGCTCTGCGTCAGCTCGGCACGAGCGAGCGCCATCTCCTGACGGACGAGTTGTCCGATCTGCTCGGTGGCGTCGGCGACGAGCTGCCCCGTGCTCTCGTGCTGGGTCGGGATGTCGTCGCGGCCCGCGGCGTGCGAGCCGCTCGCGTGGGTGGGATCAGCCAAGGCCGCCACGTCCCGGGGTGGTGCCGGGGCCCGAGGTGGGCTCGCCCGACCCGAGACCGCCTGCGCCGGTCCCGGGGGTGGTGCCGACGCCGGTGCCGGGAGAGGCGGTGGTGGTCGTCGTCGGGGTGTCGGTGGAGTCGTTCCCCGTCTTCTCCTTGACCTTGGCGGTGATCTTGTCCCCCGCCTTGTGCCCCAGGTCCTCGGCGGCCTCCTGGGCCTGACCGGCCTTGCGCTGCACCTTGGGGTCCTTCCACAGCCGCTTGGCCTGGCCGCTGATCTTGTCGTACTGCTCACGGCCGGCTCGCGTGCCGAACACGTAGCCGATGGCTCCGGCGGCGAGCATCGAGATCTTGCCCATGACAACCTCCTGGGTTGAGTCGTGCGGTTGGTTCATCTGGCTACCCGCCGATCGGGGGACCAAACACGTCCACGCATCGAGGCGGCGGCAGTCGCAGGCGTGCGGGCGACTACATTCCGCTCCATGAGCGACCTCTCCCGTCCCGTCATCGGAGTCCTCGCGGTCCAGGGCGACGTCCGGGAGCACCGGGCCGCCCTCGAGGAGGCCGGCGCGGCGACGTTGCCGGTGCGCCGACCGGAGGAGCTGGCGACGCTGGACGCGCTCGTCCTCCCCGGAGGGGAGTCGACGACCATCGACAAGCTGACCCGCACCTTCGGCCTGCGTGACCCCCTTCGTGCTCGTATCGCCGACGGGATGCCGGTCTACGGCAGCTGCGCCGGGATGATCCTGCTCGCGGACCGCATCCTCGACGGCCACCCCCACCAGCAGACCCTCGGCGGGCTCGACATCACGGTGCGGCGCAATGCGTTCGGCCGCCAGGTCGACTCGTACGAGACCGATCTCGAGGTCCGTGGGCTCGAGGGTGGGCCGCTGCGCGCGGTCTTCATCCGAGCGCCGTGGGTGGAGCAGGCCGGTCCCGACGTCGAGGTGCTCGCGAGCGTCGAGGCGAAGGGGGAGACCCATCCCGTCGTCGTGCGGCAGGGTCGGCTCCTCGCCACGAGCTTCCACCCGGAGGTCACGGGGGACCACCGGGTGCACGCGCTGTTCGTCGGCATGGTGCGGGACTCGAGCACGGACGGCATGGTGCGGGACTCGAGCACGGAAGGCATTGTGCGGGACTCGAGCACGGACGGCATGGTGCGGGACTCGAGCACGGACGGCATGGTGCGGGACTCGAGCACGGACGGCACGGTGCGAGGTGGCGGCGAGAACGACGTCGCGCGTGACGTGAGCGCGTAGGATCGCTCCTCGGACCACCTGCCAGCCAGTACGAGGAGACCACGTGTCCGGCCACTCCAAGTGGGCAACCACGAAGCACAAGAAGGCGGCGATCGACGCCAAGCGCGGCAAGCTCTTCGCCAAGCTCATCAAGAACATCGAGGTGGCCGCCCGCACGGGCGGTGGCGACCTCGCTGGCAACCCCACGCTCTACGACGCCGTGCAGAAGGCGAAGAAGAGCTCGGTCCCCAATGACAACATCGACCGCGCGGTCAAGCGTGGTTCGGGTGCCGAGGCCGGTGGGGCCGACTGGGAGAACATCACCTACGAGGGCTACGCGCCCGGTGGTGTCGCGGTGCTCATCGAGTGCCTCACCGACAACAAGAACCGCGCCGCCACGGAGGTCCGCACGGCCCTGTCCCGCAACGGCGGCAGTCTCGCCGACCCCAACTCGGTCGCCTACCTCTTCAACCGCAAGGGCGTCGTCATGGTGCCCAAGGTGGAGAAGGGGGAGGACGAGCTCCTCGAGATCGTGCTCGAGGCGGGCGCCGAGGAGATCAACGATTTCGGCGAGTCCTGGCAGATCGTCTCCGAGGCGACCGACTTCGTCGCCGTGCGCACCGCGCTGCAGGAGGCCGGCGTCGACTACGACTCCGCCGAGGCCTCCTTCCTGCCGAGCATGCAGGTGCCGCTCGACGCCGAGGGTGCCAAGAAGATGATGCGAGTCATCGACGCCCTCGAGGACAGTGACGACGTGCAGAACGTCTACACCAACGGCGACGTCTCCGACGAGGTCATGGCCCAGCTCGAGGCCGACGACGAGTGATCGGCGTGTCGGCGGCGCCCGGTGCGTCGCCGACACGTAGCCTCGAGCAGAACAGGTGTTCGAGTCGATCCGGGAGTGGTGCGCGTGCGAGTGCTGGGCGTGGACCCCGGGCTGACCCGGTGCGGCCTCGGGGTCGTCGAGGGTGAGGCGCGGGCCCTGCGCATGGTCGCCGTCGGTGTCGTGCGCACCTCCAGCGGGCGCGACACGGGCGACCGGCTTGCCTACGTCCAGGACGAGCTCGACACGTGGCTGGACCGCTTCGCTCCCGATGCGATCGCCCTCGAGCGCGTCTATGCCGCCGACCACGTCCCGACCGTCATGACGACCGCCCAGGTGAGTGGTCTCGTGCTGCTCGCCGGCGCCCGTCGCGGCATCCCCGTCACCCTCCACACGCCCACCGAGGTCAAGGCAGCCGTCTCCGGCTCCGGCCGGGCGGACAAGGCGCAGATCGCGACCATGGTCACCCGGATCCTCACGCTCGACGAGCCGCCGCGTCCCGCCGACGCCGCGGATGCCCTGGCCCTGGCCATCTGCCACCAGTGGCGCGGCCGGGGTGCGATGCGCCAGGAGCTCGCCGCTGCCAGCGAGCGGGCCCGGCTGCGATCGGTGGCCGGCGCATGATCGCCTCGATCACCGGCACCGCCCGGCACGTCGGACTCGACCGCGTCGTCGTCGACGTCCACGGCGTCGGGCTCCTCGTGCACACCCCACCGGCCGTCGCGGCGGGCTGCCGCACCGGGACGGAGGTCGACCTGGCCACGAGCATGGTCGTGCGCGAGGACTCCATGACGCTCTACGGCTTCGCCACGGCGGGGGAGCGCGACACCTTCGAGCTGGCCCAGACCGTCAGTGGCGTCGGGCCGCGGGTCGCGCTGGCGATCCTGTCGGTCCTCAGCCCCGACGAGCTGTCCGCCGCCGTCGCGGGCGAGGACATCGCGACCCTGACCAAGGTCCCCGGCATCGGCAAGAAGGGGGCGGAGCGTCTCGTCCTCGAGCTGCGGGACAAGATGCCGCACGCTCCAGGGGCTGGGGCAGCGGCCGCGCCCGCGGCGACCGCCGCGGCCTGGCAGGAGCAGGTCGCCGACGCGCTCGTGGGTCTGGGCTACTCGACCAAGCAGTCCGCCGATGCCGTGGCCAAGGTCGCCGACGAGCACGGTGCCGGTGACGTCTCGAGCGCGCTGCGCGCGGCGCTGCAGGTGCTCGCACGATGAGCGGCTTCAGCTCAGAGATCCGGGTGGCCGACGAGGACCCGCGCGAGGGGGACGGCTCCTTCGAGGCGACTGCCCGCATCGTCGACGCTGGCGGCACCGACGACGACTCGACGGTCGAGGCGGCGCTGCGGCCTCGCCGGCTCGACGAGTTCCCCGGTCAGCCCAAGGTGCGCGACCAGCTGGGCCTGGTGCTCGAGGCGGCCCGCCGCCGTGGATCGCCGCCGGACCACGTGCTGCTGTCCGGACCGCCCGGCCTGGGCAAGACGACGCTGGCGATGATCGTCGCCGCCGAGCTCGAGCAGCCGATCCGGGTCACGTCGGGGCCCGCGATCCAGCACGCCGGTGACCTCGCGTCCGTGCTCTCCTCGCTCGTCGAGGGCGAGGTGCTCTTCCTCGACGAGATCCACCGCATGTCCCGACCGGCCGAGGAGATGCTCTATCTCGCGATGGAGGACTTCCGGGTCGACGTGGTCGTCGGCAAGGGGCCCGGCGCCACGGCCATCCCCCTGGAGCTACCCCCCTTCACCGTCGTCGGAGCCACGACGCGCGCTGGTCTGCTGCCGGCGCCCCTGCGCGACCGCTTCGGTTTCACCGGCCACCTCGACTTCTACGAGGTCGCCGACCTCGAGCGGATCCTGCAGCGCAGCGCCCGCCTGCTCGGCGTCCCTGCCGACGAGGACGCGCTGGCGGAGATCGCGCTGCGCTCCCGTGGCACGCCGCGCATCGCCAACCGGCTGCTGCGGCGGGTGCGCGACTGGGCACAGGTGCACGGCACCGGGGAGGTCGACGTCACCGCCGCCCGCGCGGCCCTGACCCTCTTCGACGTCGACGAGGCGGGCCTCGACCGGCTCGACCGTGCGGTGCTCGAGGCCATGTGCCGCCGCTTCGGCGGGGGCCCCGTGGGCCTGTCGACGCTGGCCGTGGCGGTCGGCGAGGAGACCGACACCGTCGAGACCGTCGCCGAGCCGTACCTCGTGCGCCAGGGCTATATCGTGCGCAGCCCGCGGGGACGACTCGCGACCCCGCTCGCCTGGGGCCACCTCGGTCTCACCCCACCGCCGGGGGAGCAGACCCCCCTTCCCCTCCCGGACGGAGCCGACGGCGGCCGGTTCGGCTGAGGCCGCACCGAAACCAATTGCCCCTCGTGTCCGTTGGTACAGGTCAGCAGCACTGACCTAGACTCGGCCCTTGGCTCGGGGACACCCGAGCCACTGCGACGTCTCCCGACCGACCAGTCCCGACCCAGGAAGTCCCTCTCATGAACGAAGGCTCGCAGACCGCCAGCCTGCTCTTGCTGATCCTCCCGCTCGTGCTCATCGGCTTCATGCTGTGGTCGGCACGACGACGGCAGCGCACGATGGCGGAGTTCACCGCGTCGCTTCAGGTCGGGGACGAGGTCTTCACGACCTCCGGCATCCTCGGTCGCATCGTCGAGCTCGACGACGACCGACTGCGCCTCGAGGTCGCGCCCGGCACGGTCCTGACCATGGACCGTCGGGCGGTGGGCATGAAGGTCGAGCCCACGCAGACCGGACCCGTCACGGACCAGGACGGACGGGACTGATGGCGGAGCGTCGACGCACCAAGGAGATCGCGCGCAGGGACAACGCCAAGCGCACCCTCGTCTGGCTCTTCGCCGGGATCATCGTGCTCGTCGGAGCCCTGGGCTACGGCGTCTGGCAGAAGGACGCGTCCTGGACGCCGCGTCTGGGTCTCGACCTGGCCGGTGGCACGCAGATCGTCCTCGAGCCGCGCGTGACGGGTGGCGGCAGCGTCTCGCCCGAGCAGCTCGCCGAGGCCCGCGACATCATCGTCCAGCGTATCGACTCGCAGGGCACCACCGGCGCCGAGGTCACGACCCAGGGTGACTCCAACATCGTCGTCGCCATGCCGGGCACCCCGACCAAGGAGCAGGAGGATGCGATCGCGGCGTCCTCGCAGATGCAGTTCCGCCCGGTGCTGGCCACTGCCATCGGCGACCCGTCGCTCATGGAGCCGGCCCCCAGCGAGACGAGCGGTTCGGGCTCCTCCAGCCCGACGTCCGGCTCCACGTCCGGATCCGGCTCCTCGGCCAGCGACGACGCGAGCAGCAGCACGACGCAGCCGAGCACGAGCCGCAGCGAGACCTCCGCGTCCCGCGACCGGGCGCGCACGGCCGAGCCCACTTCGCCCGGCACGACCTCGTCCAAGAGCTCGAGCAGCTCGGCCTCCTCGAGCGCCTCGTCCTCCGGCAGCGCCTCGTCCACGGGCGCGCCCAGCGAGCCCCCGGCCCAGAGCTGGTCGCCGTCGGGCAAGCCGACCGGTCCGATGGACCCCAACAACATCACCACCGAGGTGTGGGACAGGTTCCAGGAGCTCGACTGCTCGAAGCCGCCGGAGGAGGCTCCGTCGACCGACCCCGACGAGCCCATCGTCGCGTGCAAGCAGGACGGCTCGATCAAGTACGTGCTCGGTCCGGTGGTCGTTGCCGGCACCGAGATCGCCAACGCCGAGGCCGGCTACCGGGTCGGCCCGCAGGGCCAGCAGACCAACGAGCCGGAGATCTCCCTCACGCTGACCAGCAAGGGTCGAGGTGCGTACGGCGACATCTCCGAGCAGATGGTCCAGATGCCCGGGCTGCAGCCCGGGGTCAACCCGCCCGGCTCCTACAACGCCCTCGCGGCCGTCCTCGACTCGCAGGTCCTCATCGACCCCGGCTTCAACGAGGCGATCCCGAGCGGGCAGGCCAGCATCTCCGGCTTCACGATCGACGAGGCACGGAGCCTGGCCAAGTCGCTGAAGTTCGGCGCACTTCCGCTGTCCTTCGATGTGCAGACCCGCCAGGAGATCAGCCCCACCCTCGGCTCCGAGCAGCTGCGCTGGGGTGTCATCGCCGGCGTCATCGGCCTGCTCATCGTCTTCGGCTACGCGATGGTCCAGTACCGCGCGCTGTCGATCGTCGTCGTCGGGTCGATGGTCATCGCCTTCCTCATCACCTATCTGGCCATCGCCTTGTTGGCGTGGGGCTACAACTACAGACTCGACATGGCCGGCGTGACCGGTCTGATCATCGCCATCGGTGTCACCGCCGACAGCTTCATCATCTACTTCGAGAGAGTCAGGGACGAGCTTCGCGAAGGGCGCAACCTGCGGGCCGCGGTCGAGGCCGGGTGGGCCCGGGCCAAGGGCACGATCCTCGTGGCCGACGGCGTCAACCTCGTCGCCGCGGTGATCCTCTACGTCCTGGCCAGCTCCGGGGTGCGCGGCTTCGCGTTCACCCTCGGCCTGACGACCCTGATCGACCTGGCGATCTTCTGGCTGTTCACCCACCCGATGCTCACGATCCTCGCGCGCGGCAAGTTCTTCGCGTCCGGCCACCCGTGGTCCGGCTTCGACGTCAACCGGCTGCGTGAGGCCAAGGTCCGCTACAAGGGCCGCGGCACGTTCGACATCGAGGGTCCGCTCGAGCGTGACAACCCGGCGACCGTGCCGGCCGAGGGAGGCGCGCGATGAGCCGCATGGCGGACTGGGGCAATGACCTCTACACCGGGCGTCGCTCGATCAACTTCGTCGGCCAGTCGAAGAAGTGGTACGTCTGGTCGGCCATCATCATGATCGTGGCCGTCGCCGGCCTCGTCGTGCGGCCGCTCAACCTCAGCCTCGAGTTCACCGGAGGCTCCGAGTTCCGCGTCGCCACGCAGAGCGCGCCGAGCAACTACGAGGACCTCGCCACCGAGGCGGTGCGCGAGGTCGCCGGCGGCGACTCCTCGGCCAATGTCTCCACGCTCGGTGGCAGCACCGTGCGTGTGCAGACCGAGGAGTTGAGTGGCGACGAGGCCCGTGAGGTCTCGCGCACCCTCGCGACCGCCTTCGACGTCGAGAGCAGCGAGGTCAGCTCCAACTTCATCGGGCCCTCGTGGGGTGCGTCCGTCAGCCAGCAGGCGCTGCGGGCCCTCGTCGTCTTCCTCGTGCTGACGACCGCTCTCATGGCGCTGTACTACCGCAACCTCAAGATGGCGGTGGCGTCGATGATCGCCCTCGCGCACGACATGGTCATCACCGTCGGCATCTACAGCTGGTCCGGCTTCGAGGTCTCGCCGGCGACGATGATCGGATTCCTCACCGTCCTGGGCTACTCGCTCTACGACACGGTCGTCGTCTTCGACCACGTGAAGGAGAACACCCGGGCAGCCTTCGCCAACCGACGGATGAGCTTCGCCGACGCCGCCAACCTCGCCGTCAACCAGACGCTCGTGCGCTCGATCAACACGACGATCATCGCCAACCTGCCGGTCGTCGCGGTCATCATCATCGGCTTCGCGGTCCTCGGACCGGGCACACTGCTCGACCTCTCGCTGGCACTCTTCATCGGCACGACCGTCGGTGCCTTCTCGTCGGTCTTCATCGCGACGCCGCTGCTGGTGGACCTGCGGCGCAAGGACCCCGAGGTGGTGCAACTGGCCAAGGACGCAGAGAAGCACCGCGCCCGCCAGGAGCGGCAGCCGGCCATGGCCGCGAGCGGCGCGACGAGCACCGCAACCGTGGCCCCGAGCGGAGGATCTGGTGGCCGGGGCAGCACGCCGGCTCCGGACCGCGGCGGAGATGTCGGCACCCAGGACGAGTCGACCGGCGTCGCGGAGTCGGGCGGCGTCGCCGAGCCGGGCGAGGCCCAGACCGTCACCGGCCGCAAGGTGCACAAGTACGCCCAGTCGGCAGGCCCCCGCAACCAGCCGAAGAAGACGCCCCGCAAGCGACGGGGCAAGGGGTGAGCACGGACCTCGGGGAGCGGATCCTCACCGGCCTGCGCGACGTCCCCGACTTCCCGGAACCGGGTGTGACCTTCAAGGACATCACGCCGGTGATCGCCGATGCCGCCCTCTTCGCCGATGTGGTCCGGGCCCACGCCGAGCCGTGGCAGGGCCGGGTCGACGCGGTCGCAGGGCTGGAGGCGCGCGGGTTCATCTTCGGTGCCGCCATCGCGCTGCACATGGGACTGGGCTTCGTCCCGGTGCGCAAGGCGGGCAAGCTGCCGGGTCCGACGATCGGCGTCGACTACGCGCTCGAGTACGGCACTGCGCGGATCGAGGTGCAGCGCGAGGCCGTGGCCCCGGGCGCCCGGGTCCTCGTCGTCGACGACGTCCTGGCGACCGGAGGCACGGCCGCTGCCGCGTGCGAGCTCCTCGAGACCTGTGGCGCGGTCGTGCCCGGCGTCGAGGTCCTCGTGGAGATCGAGGCCCTCGGTGGGCGAGACGTGTTGGCGGGCCGTGCCGTCCGGAGCCTGGTCACGGTCTAGGCTCTCTCCATGAGCGAGCGCGGCACCAGCAGCGGCGGGTTCTCCCCGCGGTCTCTGGCGCGCGCTTCGTTGGCCCGACTGGGCAGTGGCCGCGCGGCCACTCCCGGCGTGCTGGACCCCCTGCTGCAGATCGTGCGGCAGAGCCACCCCAAGGCCGACCTGTCGATCATCGAGCGCGCCTACGACGTCGCCGAGCGCGCGCACCGCGGCCAGTCCCGCAAGAGCGGTGACCCGTACATCACCCACCCGCTCGCGGTGACGACGATCCTCGCCGAGCTCGGCATGACACCGGTGACGCTCGCCGCCGCCCTGCTCCACGACACCGTCGAGGACACGGAGTACTCGCTCGACGAGCTCGAGGAGGAGTTCGGCGCCGAGGTGGCCAAGCTCGTCGACGGCGTGACCAAGCTCGACAAGGTCACCTACGGCGACAACGCCCAGGCCGAGACCGTGCGCAAGATGATCGTGGCGATGGCTCGTGACATCCGGGTGCTCGTCATCAAGCTGGCCGACCGCCTGCACAACGCCCGCACCTGGCGATACGTCTCGACCGGGTCGGCCCAGCGCAAGGCCCAGGAGACGCTGGAGATCTACGCGCCCCTGGCGCACCGCCTCGGGATGAACACCATCAAGTGGGAGCTGGAGGACCTCTCCTTCGCCACGCTCTACCCCAAGGTCTACGAGGAGATCGTCCGGCTCGTCGCCGAGCGCGCCCCGGCCCGCGAGGAGTACCTGACGACGGTCAAGGGGCAGGTCGTCGCCGACCTGCGTGAGGCCCGGATCAAGGCGACCGTCACCGGTCGGCCCAAGCACTACTACTCCGTCTACCAGAAGATGATCGTCGGGGGTCGCGAGTTCGGCGAGATCTACGACCTCGTCGCCGTGCGCGTCCTCGTCGACACGGTGCGGGACTGCTACGCGGCGCTCGGCGCGCTGCACGCCCGGTGGAACCCCCTTCCCGGGCGGTTCAAGGACTACATCTCCCTGCCGAAGTTCAACATGTACCAGTCGCTGCACACGACGGTCATCGGACCGCAGGGCAAGCCGGTCGAGATCCAGATCCGCACCCACCAGATGCACCGTCGCGCCGAGTACGGCGTCGCCGCGCACTGGAAGTACAAGGACCGCGGCAACCCCGACGGGGGCAAGGTCGACGACGGGCAGGTCGGCGAGATGGCGTGGCTGCGCCAGCTGCTTGACTGGCAGAAGGAGACGGCCGACCCGAGCGAGTTCCTCGACTCCCTGCGCTACGAGATCAACACGCAGGAGGTCTACGCCTTCACGCCCAAGGGGCAGGTCATCGCCCTGCCTGCCGGCTCGACGGCGGTCGACTTCGCCTATGCCGTCCACACCGAGGTGGGGCACCGGTGCATCGGGGCCCGGGTCAACGGCCGCCTCGTGCCCCTGGACTCGCCCCTCGAGAACGGCGACGCGGTCGAGGTCCTCACCTCCAAGGCCGAAGGAGCCGGACCCTCTCGCGACTGGCTCAACTTCGTGCGCTCCGCGCGTGCCCGCAACAAGATCAAGCAGTGGTTCACCAAGGAGCGCCGTGAGGAGATGGTCGACTCCGGCAAGGAGGCCATCGCCAAGGTCGTGCGCAAGCAGAACCTGCCGCTCCACCGCATTGTCACCGTCGAGTCCCTGACGGCCGTCGCGAGCGAGCTGCGCCGGCAGGACGTCGACGGGCTCTATGCCGCCGTCGGCGAGGGGCACGTCTCCGCGCAGCACGTGGTCTCGCGGCTCATCGCGGCAGCCGGGGGAGAGGACGGCGCGACCGAGGACCTCGCCGAGGCCACCCTTCCGGGACCCATCGGACGTCCCCGGAGCAGCAGCGATCCCGGTGTCGTGGTCAAGGGCATGGACGACCTGTGGGTCAAGCTCGCCAAGTGCTGCACCCCGGTGCCCGGTGACGAGATCATGGGCTTCATCACCCGCGGCAACGGCGTCTCGGTGCACCGCGTCAACTGCCCCAACGCAGACTCGCTGAAGAAGGAGGCCGAGCGGCTCATCGAGGTCGAGTGGGCCCCGAGCAGCTCCAGCGTCTTCCTCGTGCAGGTGCAGGTCGAGGCCCTCGACCGGGCCGGGCTGCTCTCGGACGTCACCCGCGTGCTCTCCGAGTCGGGCGTCAACATCCTCTCCGCCGCCGTGCAGACCTCACGCGACCGCGTCGCGATCCTGCGCTTCACCTTCGAGATGGGCGAGGTCGCCCACCTCAGCCACGTGGTGCAGCAGGTCAAGCGCATCGAGTCGGTCTTCGACTGCTTCCGCATCACCGGCGGCAGCAACAAGCGCGGCTGACCGCGCCCAGACCCGAGGTGTCGGGCCGGCCGCGGCCTCCAGACCCTCGCACCGCTCCCGGACAGAAGATCCGGCGCGCTGCCGAAGCGGTGCCCTGAGGAGCTTGTGCAGCAAGCGTCTCGAAGGGTCCTTCGTCGTCGTGCGGTCACGTTGTCGTTCTCGACTTCGGCTTGATGCTGCGCCGGACCTTCTGTCCGTCCGCTCCGTGAGTGCTCCCGGCCGTCACCCGTCCGCGCATCTCCCCGGGGAAATGCGCGGTCTCGGCCTCCTGGCCGGGAGCGGTGGCAGAGAGAAGCGGAGGAGAGTCAGCCGCCGAACTCGTCGAGCCCCTTGCGGGCCTGGTCCAGCCACGCCTGCTGGGCCTCGAGCTGCTCGCGCAGCTTGGCCGCGCGCGAGGCGTTGCCGCGGGACTCGGCCTGCTCGACCTCGGCCTGCAGGTCGGCGACCTTGGACTCGAGCTGGGTGACCATGGAGGAGGCGCGCGCGGACAGCTCGGGGTTGGAGCTGGCCCACTTCTTGTCCTCGGCGTCGCGCACGGCCTGCTCGACACGCTGCATGCCCTTCTCCATCCGGGAGATGTCGGCGCGCGGGACCTTGCCCGCGGCCTCCCACCGGTCCTGGATGCCGCGCAGGGCCACCTTGGTCTTCTCGAGGTCCTTGACGGGCAGCAGGGCCTGGGCCTCGGCGAGGATCGCTTCCTTGACCTCCAGGTTGCCGCGGTGCGCCTCGTCCTCCTTGGCCGCCTCGGCGTCCTTGGCGTTGAAGAAGGCGTCCTGCGCTGCGCGGAAGCGCTCCCACAGGCGGTCGTCGTCCGCGCGCCCGGCGCGACCCGCCCGGCGCCACTCGTCCATGAGCCGCTTGAAGGCCCCGGCCGTGGCATTCCAGTCGGTGGAGGTCGACAGGCGCTCGGCCTGGACGACGAGGTCCTCCTTGACGTGCTTGACCTCGCCGCGGGTCTGCTCCAGCTGGGCGAAGTGGGCGCGGCGCGTCTTGTCGAAACCGTTGCGGGCCTTGGAGAAGCGCTGCCACATCGCGCTCTCGACGTCCTTGTCCAGACGGACCTTGCCGCGCTGGTGGGCCTTCCACTCGTCGAGCAGGGCGCGCATGCGGGCCGTGGACTGCTTCCACTGGACCTTTTCGACGGGCTGCGCCGCGATCGTCTCCGCCTCGGCAACGATCTTCTCCCGCTCGGCGGCCGCGGCCTGCTTGGCTTCGGCGCGGTGGGCCGACTCGGCCTGACGCTTGGCGGTCAGGCCGGCCTCGAGCTCGGCGATGAGCGACGCGAGCGCCGGCAGGTCGCCGACGACATTGGGCTCGTGGGCGTGCTCGCGCAGGCTCTTCAGGCCGTCACCGATCTCCTTCGCGGAGACGTCGGGGACCTCGAGGCGCTGGTGCAGCAGGTGCGCGGAGGCGTAGAGCTCGTCGTACTTGCGGGCGAAGTACTGCAACGCCTCGTCGGGCGTCGCGTCGGGGTAGGAGCCGACCTCGCGCTCACCCTCGCCGTCGCGGACGTAGACCTTGCCCTCCTCGTCGACCCGGCCGAAGGCGGCCGAGGCGGAGTGGTCCGTCGTGGCCGCCGGGGGTTCGGTGGCGGGCGTCGCGGGCGGGCGGGGAGCCATGCGGGCCAGGGCCGCAGGCGAAGGCGCCGAGGGGCGCGGGGCGTTGGTCTCGTCACTCACAGGGCCGAGGTTACCCAAGGGCGTGCGACGAAGGGGGCCGCACGTAGGGTTGTCCCGTGCTGACCCTCTCGTTCCCGGCGCAGGCCTTCGGGACCAATTGCTACGTCATCGCCGACGGGCCCGGCGAGGAGTGCCTCATCGTCGATCCCGGCATCGGCATCGAGGAGACCCTCCGCGAGGTCCTCACGACGCACCGGCTCAAGCCAGCCGCCGTGCTGCTGACCCACGGTCACGTCGACCACGTCTTCTCCGTGACCCCCGTCTGCGGTGGCGAGCTCGCCGCCTACATCCACACCGACGACCGCTACCGACTCGTCGACCCGTTGGGCTCCTCCTCCCTCGGACCGCAGCTGAGCGGGATGCTCGAGCAGCAGTTCGGCAAGAAGGTCACCTGGCGCGAGCCGGAGCGGATCGTCGAGGTCACCGACAGCGAGACGGTCACGGTGGCCGGGATCGACCTCGAGGTCGTCCACGCGCCGGGCCACACGGAGGGCTCGGTCATGTTCGCCGTCGACGCCGTGCCCGAGGGCGTGCCCGCCGAGGCCGAGGTCGACCGCACGCTCATCACCGGTGACGTGCTCTTCGCCGGGTCGATCGGTCGCACGGACCTGCCGGGAGGGTCGTACGAGGCGATGCAGGACTCCCTTCGTCGGGCGGTCCATCCGCGTCCCGACTCCAGTCTCGTCCTGCCCGGCCACGGGCCCGCGACCACGCTGGGCCGTGAAAAGGCGACCAACCCGTACCTGCAAGGACTGTCATGAGCACCCCCCGCGCCACCAAGGTCACCCCGCTGTCGGGCTTCCCCGAGTACCTGCCGGAGCAGCGCATCGTCGAGCAGCACTTCATCGACGTCATCCGCTCCACCTTCGAGCTGCACGGCTTCCCGTCCATCGAGACGCGCGCGGTCGAACCCGTCGAGCGCCTCCTCGGCAAGGGCGGCGACGCCGACAAGGAGATCTACGGCATCCACCGGCTCGCCGCGGAGGACGAAGGGGGTGCTGCCGGCGGTTCCCGCGAGGGTGATCTCGGCCTGCACTTCGACCTCACCGTGCCCTTCGCCCGCTACGTCGTGGAGAACGCGGGGCGGTTGAGCTTCCCCTTCCGCCGGCACCAGATCCAGAAGGTCTGGCGCGGCGAGCGTCCTCAGGAGGGGCGCTACCGCGAGTTCACCCAGTGCGACATCGACGTCGTCGACACGGGGGAGCTGGCGCCGCACTTCGAGGCCGAGATGCCGCTCGTCATGGCGGAGATCTTCGCCAAGCTGCCGATCCCGCCGATGGTCATCCAGGTCAACAACCGCAAGATCCCCGAGGGCTTCTACCGGGGCCTGGGCATCGACGACGTCGCCGGGACGCTGCGGGTGGTCGACAAGCTCGACAAGATCGGGCCGGACAAGGTCGCGGCCCAGCTCGTCGAGGCCGGCCGCACGCCCGAGCAGGCGCAGGCGGTGCTCGACCTCGCCTCGATCCGCACGCAGGACACCTCCTTCGTCGAGCAGGTGCGGACCCTCGGTGTGGAGCACCCCGTGCTCGACGAGGGCCTGGCGGCGTTGGCCGCGGTCATCGAGACCGGTGCGGCGGCAGCCCCCGGCGCGATGGTCGCGGACCTGCGCATCGCCCGCGGCCTCGACTACTACACCGGCACCGTCTACGAGACCCAGCTCATCGGCCACGAGTCCTGGGGCTCGTTCTGCTCCGGCGGCCGCTACGACGAGCTGGCGAGCGACGGCAAGAACACCTATCCCGGCGTCGGCATCTCGATCGGTCTCTCCCGGCTGCTCGGCCTGCTCCTCGGCAAGGGCCTCGTCGGCGCGAGCCGCAAGACCCCGTCCGCGGTGCTCGTCGCGGTCACGGACGAAGGGAGCCGCCCGGCCTCCGTCGCGGCGGCCACCGCCCTTCGTGCTCGCGGTATCCCGTGCGAGGTCGCGCCGGTCGCGGCGAAGTTCGGCAAGCAGATCCGCTTCGCCGAGCGGCGCGGGATCCCGTACGTGTGGTTCCCCGGCGCCACCGAGGGCGGCGGTGACCAGGTCAAGGACATCCGCTCCGGCGAGCAGGTGGACGCGGACGCCGCGACCTGGCAGTGCCCTGCCGAGGACCTGCGACCCCAGGTCGTCGCCCTGACCTGACCCACCGACACCGCGCATCTCCCCGGGGAAATGCGCACTCCAGACGCCTCAGAACGCGCATCTCCCCGGGGAAATGCGCGTTCTGGGGCGTCAGCGGTCGGTCGCGGCGGGGGAGGGCGGGCGCAGCCCGCAGTCGGCGAGCTCGAGCTCGGCGAGGGCCCGCACCACGTCGGCGTCACCGCGGCGCCACGCGCCGGCCGGGTCGTCGCTGATCCGGGCCAGTCGCTGGAGCGGTTGGTTCGCCATGGCCCGCAGGGCGAAGAGGTCGAGGTCGTCGACGTTGTCGACGAGGGACTGGGCGGCGGTGGCCCTGCGGACGAAGCGCCAGCGGGCCGCGAGCCAGAAGGCACCCACGATGAGGATCGGGGTCAGCGCCGTGACCCAGCCGAGGGTCGTCGCGAGCCGTTCGACGGCGGTGACGAGGTCGCGGCCGGCGTCCTCGATGCTCGAGCCGGCGGCCGCGGCTTCGCGGAAGGGCGTCGCGACCTTGTCGTCGAGCAGCGGCAGGTCGTCGACGTCGTCCCCGGCACTGGTGAGCTTGTCGCGGAACCCGCGCCCCGCGCCCTCCAGCCGCCGGCCGGGCTCCGCGAGCTCGAGTGTGGACGCGTGGACCGCCATGCCGATGCGCGCCCAGAGCACGATCCAGCCGAGCATGAGCAGGTCCGCCGCGACCTGGGCAAAACGACGGGCGGGCAGATCCGCATAGAGCTTCATGCGCCCATTAGACTCCCCGGCGTGGTCGCGACCACCCGTGGGCACAATGGGGTGCCCACGGCACGACCATCCTGATGGAGGAGCGACACAGGTGAGCACGACGCCCCTGGAGCGGGCCGTGCGGACCTGGCTGACGCAGCTGGACGTCGAGCGCGGGGTCTCGCGCAACACGCTCTCCGCCTACCGACGCGACAGCGGTCGCTACGTCGACCACCTCGCCGCCCACGGCGTGACGGATCCCGCCGAGGTCACCGAGGCGCACGTCTCCGGATTCCTCGCAGCCCTGCGCACCGGCGACGACGACCACCCGCCGCTCGCCGCCAGCTCCGCCGCCCGCACCCTCGTCGCGGTGCGCGGCCTGCACAAGTTCCTCGCCCTCGAGGGTGTCACCGAGCACAACCCGGCCGAGGACGTGGCGCCGCCGGCACCCCCTTCGCGCCTGCCCAAGGCCATCGCACCCGACGAGGTCGTCCGGCTCATCGATGCCGCGGGTCTCGGCGACGGGCCGATCCCGCTGCGTGACCGCGCCCTGCTCGAGGTGCTCTACGGCACGGGCGCGCGCATCTCCGAGGCGGTCGGCCTGGACATCGACGACCTCGACCTCGCCTCGGGCGCCGTCCGGCTCCTGGGGAAGGGAGGAAAGGAGCGGGTCGTGCCCATCGGCACCTACGCCACCGAGGCGGTCCAGGCCTGGACCGTGCGCGGCCGGCCCGAGATGGCGACGAAGGGCAAGGCCGGACCGGCCCTCTTCCTCAGCCAGCGCGGTGCGCGCCTGTCGCGGCAGAGCGCGTGGGCGGTCATCACCGCAGCAGCCGGTCGAGCGAACCTGACCGGCCACGTCTCTCCGCACACCTTGCGGCACTCCTTCGCCACGCACCTGCTCGAGGGCGGCGCCGACGTGCGCGTGGTGCAGGAGCTGCTCGGGCACGCGTCGGTGACGACGACGCAGATCTACACGATGGTCACCGTGCAGCAGCTGCGTGAGGTCTACGCACAGAGCCACCCCCGTGCCCGCTGATAGTGTCGTCGCTGATCAGCGAGAGGCTGACCGACCGCCAGACCCGATGGAGTGATCCGACTGTGGCATCAGAGGTGACGCCGCCGCTCGAGCTCGAGCACGACCTGACCCAGCACGGTCCCACCGGCCGACCCATGCCCGCCTTCCCGGAGCCGGAGCCCCTGGCCTCCCACGGCCCCGCGCGCATCATCGCGATGTGCAACCAGAAGGGTGGCGTCGGCAAGACCACGACGACGATCAACCTCGGCGCGGCGCTGGCCGAGGCCGGACGACGCGTGCTGCTCGTCGACTTCGACCCGCAGGGTGCGCTCTCGGTCGGGCTGGGCGTGCCCACCAACACGCTCGAGATCACCATCTACGACCTGCTCGTCGGGCGCGGTCACGAGATCACCGAGATCATCCAGCGCACCTCCGTGCCGGGTCTCGATGTCGCTCCGGCCAACATCGACCTGTCCGCCGCCGAGGTGCAGCTCGTCGGCGAGGTCGCCCGCGAGCAGATCCTCTCCCGCGTGCTGCGGCCCGTCGTCGACGAGTACGACGTCATCCTCATCGACTGCCAGCCCTCGCTCGGCCTGCTGACGGTCAACGCCCTCACCGCGGCGCACGGCGTGATCATCCCGCTCGAGACCGAGTACTTCGCCATGCGTGGCGTCGCCCTGCTCGTCGAGACCATCGACAAGATCACCGACCGGCTCAACCCCGGCCTGACCGTCGACGGCATCCTCGCGACGATGTACGACGGACGCACCCTGCACAGCCGTGAGGTCGTCGGCTCGGTCGTCGACCACTTCGGCGACAAGGTCTTCCACACGGTCATCTCGCGCACGGTGAAGTTCCCCGACGCCACCCTCGCCGCCGAGCCGATCACCACCTACGCCACGGGACACTCCGGCGCCAACGCCTACCGGCAGCTGGCGCGTGAGCTCATCGCCCGCGGCGGCGCTCCCTGACGACCGTGGAGGCCACTGAGGCCGCTGCGCCCGCTCCCGGGACCGAGGACATCGAGGTCGTCGCCGCCGACGGCGACGTCGAGTCGCCTGACGGACCCGCCCCTGACGTCGCCGTCCCCGGCGGTGTCATCACCAAGCGGGGCGCGCAGCAGGCCTTCACCGTGCACCTCGACAACTTCGAGGGGCCGTTCGACCTGCTGCTGGGTCTGATCAGCAAGCACCAGCTCGACATCACCGAGATCGCGCTGGCCAGGGTGACCGACGAGTTCATGGCGCACCTGCGCGCTCTGCAGGCGAGCGAGCCCTCGTGGGACCTGGGCCAGACGAGCGAGTTCCTGCTCGTCGCGGCGACGCTGCTCGACATCAAGGCCGCCCGTCTGCTGCCCAACACCGGCGACGGCGACGAGGAGGACCTCGAGCTCATCGAGGCCCGTGACCTGCTCTTCGCCCGGCTCATGCAGTACCGCGCCTTCAAGGACGTCGCCGCCCACCTCGGCGAGACGATGGCGACGACCGGGCGGATGACGCCTCGCCAGGCCGGGCTGGAGCCGCACCTCGCGTCGCTGCTGCCCGAGCTGGTCATCAGCATCACCCCCGAGCAGCTGGCGATGGTCGCCGCCCGGGCCCTGACGCCGCGCGAGCCCGAGACCGTCGGCCTGGGCCACCTGCACGCCCCGGCCGTGAGCGTGCGCGAGCAGGCCGCCCTCGTCGTCGACAGGCTGCGTGCCGAGGGAGCGGTCTCCTTCCGCGCGCTCGTGCGCGACGCGGACTCGACCCTCGTCGTCGTGGCCCGTTTCCTCGCACTGCTCGAGCTCTTCCGCGACCGCCAGGTCACCTTCGACCAGCCCGAGGCGCTCGGCGAGCTCGAGGTCAGCTGGACGGGCAGCCAGGAGGGCACCGTGGACGTCGGTGCCGAGTTCGACGACGAAGGGGAGGCACCGCCCCCTTCGTCCCCCGAGGAGGAGAGCGATGAGTGAGCCCACCGAGCCGCAGGAGCCGGCCGCGGTCGAGCCCGAGGGCGACGACGTGCAGGTCGCCTTCGACGTCGGCGAGCTGCCCGGCGGCGCCCGTGGCGCGATCGAGGCGGTCCTGATGATCGTCGAGGAGCCGGTGACCGACCACGCCCTGGCCTCGGCCCTCGAGCTGCCGGTCGAGGAGATCCGTGAGCACCTCGGCGCGATCGAGCGCGCCTACAACGACGGCCAGCACGGCTTCACCGTGCGCAACGTCGGGGGAGGGTGGCGCTTCTACAGCCACCACGCCTACGCACCGGTCGTCGAGCGCTTCGTCCTCGACGGGCAGCAGTCGCGCCTGACGACCGCCTCCCTGGAGACCCTGGCCGTCATCGCCTACCGGCAACCGATCTCGCGGGCCCGCATCTCCGCGGTGCGTGGGGTCAACGTCGACGGTGTCGTGCGCACGCTGCTCACCCGCGGCCTCATCATCGAGGTGACCAAGGACGAGGAGTCCAACGCCACGCTCTACGGCACGACCCCGTACTTCCTGGAGCGGATGGGTCTGAACTCCCTCGACGACCTCCCGCCCATCGCCCCCTACCTCCCCGACGCAGCAGTGCTCGACGAACTCGTGAACGAGGCCCGCCCATGACCCCTCCCAACCGCCGATCCTCCGGACCCCAGGGCTCGCCCCGGGGCAAGGGACCGAAGAAGCCGCCCCGCCCCGGCCGCCGCCCGCAGCCCGACCGCGGCACGACCGGACGCAGCCGACAGGGGCAGCCCGACCTGGCGCCGTCCCCGCCGCAGACCCCGACGATCGACGTGCACGACCCCGAGGGCACGCGCCTGCAAAAGGTGCTGGCCGCTGCCGGCGTCGGCTCGCGCCGGGCCTGCGAACTGCTCATCAGCGAGGGCCGGGTCGAGGTCGACGGGCAGGTCGTGCGGGAGCTCGGCGTGCGCGTGGACCCGCTGCGGCAGACCGTGCACGTCGACGGCGAGCGCATCCACCTCGACGAGTCGCGGGTCTACCTCGCCTTCAACAAGCCGATCGGGGTCGTGACGACGATGTCCGACGAGCTCGGTCGGGTGAGCATCGGTGACTACGTCGCCGGGCGGCCCGAGCGGCTCTTCCACGTCGGACGCCTCGACGCCGACACCGAGGGCCTGCTCATCCTCACCAACGACGGCGACCTCGCCCACCGGCTGCAGCACCCCGCCCACGGCGTGCTGAAGACCTACATCGCCGAGATCCCGGGCCCGGTGCCCAAGGACCTCGGCAAGCGGCTGCGGGAGGGCGTCGAGCTCGAGGACGGGCCGGTGCAGGTCGACTCCTTCAAGGTCGTCGACTCCCGCCCGGGCAAGGCGATCGTCGAGGTGATCCTCCACGAGGGACGCAAGCACATCGTGCGCCGGATGCTCGACCACGTGGGCCACCCGGTGCTCTCGCTCGTGCGCACCCAGGTCGGTCCGATCACCCTCGGCACGACCAAGTCCGGCCGGTGGCGCAACCTCAGTCGTCAGGAGATCGCCGACCTCTACAAGGCTGCGGGGCTGTGACCGCGTCGTCCGAGGCGAAGGGAGCCGCTGCCGACCTCCCGCCGGTGCACGTGATCGGCACCGGCCTCATCGGGGCGAGCATCGGCCTGGCCCTCAGCAGTGCCGGCGCCGACGTGTCCCTGGAGGACCAGTCGGAGACCTCGGTCGCGCTGGCGCGCGACCTGGGTGCGGGCCGGATCACCGGTGAGGTCACTCCGGGCCTGGTCGTCGTCGCCGCGCCCCCGGACGTCACACCGCGCATCGTGCTCGCGGCCCTCGAGCGCTGGCCGCATGCCGTCGTCACCGACGTCGCCTCGGTCAAGCAGGCGATCCTCGCCGACCTCCAGCGGGCCGGCGTGCCACTGGACCGCTACGTCGGCAGCCACCCGATGTCCGGCCGGGAGCGGTCGGGTGCCATCAGCGCCCGCGCCGACCTCTTCGAGGGACGCGCGTGGGTCCTGTGCCCGCACGAGGGCAGCGACGCCGCCGCCACGGAGCTCGTCGCCCGCCTGGCCCGGGCCACGGGCGCGGCCGTGACCACCCTGAGCGCCGCCGACCACGACGCGGCGGTCGCCGGGGTCTCCCACGTGCCACAGATCGCGGCCTCCCTCGTCGCGGCCCGTCTGGAGCACCTGAGCGAGCAGGCCATCGGCCTCGCCGGCCAGGGGGTGCGGGACGTCACCCGCATCGCCGCCAGTGACCCCGGGCTGTGGACCCAGATCCTCTCCGGCAATGCCTCCGCCGTCGCCGACGTCCTGCGTGCCGTGCACGAGGACCTCGCCCGCGTCGTCACCGCGCTCGAGGAGCTCGGCTCCGGCGAGGACGACGTGGCCGACGCCCCAGGGGCCCGGGCGGTCCTGGCGCACAGCATCGCTGCCGGCAACGCGGGGCACGCCCGCATCCCCGGCAAGCACGGTGCTCCGCCGGCCACGTATGCCGTCGTCAGGGTGGTCGTCGACGACCGGCCGGGCGAGCTGGCCCGGCTCCTCGCCGAGATCGGCGAGGAGGGGGTCAACCTCGAGGAGCTGCGTCTCGACCACGGGCTCGGACTGCCCTTCGGCCTGGCCGAGGTCTCCGTCCTGCCGGGCGCAGCCGGTCCGCTCACCGAGGCGCTGCAGGCGCGCGGGTGGCAGATCCACTCCTGAGCGCCGACTAGGGTGGACCACCGTGACCAGCCAGCCCACCCCCTTCGTCATCGGTATCGACGGCCCCTCGGGGTCCGGCAAGTCCAGCGTCTCGCGGGCGGTCGCCACGCAGCTCGGGGCCGGTTACCTCGACACCGGGGCCATGTACCGGGCGCTGACGTGGTGGTGCTGCCACACCGAGATCGACCTCGGCAATGCCGCGGCGATCACCCGGGCGGCCGTCGAGCTGCCGCTCGACATCGGTGACGACCCCTCCGCGCCCACCGTCGTGGTCGACGGCACCGACGTCGCCGAGGCGATCCGCACGAGCGAGGTCTCCTCGCTCGTCTCGACCGTCGCCACCGTGCCCGAGGTGCGCGTGGAGATGCAGCGTCGGCAGCGCGAGCTCATCGAGCAGATCGCCGCGCGGCACGGCTCCTGCGTGGCCGAAGGGCGGGACGTCACCACGGTCATCGCGCCGGACGCGCAGGTGCGCATCCTGCTCACCGCGAGCGAGGAGGCCCGGCTGCGCCGGCGCTCCCTCGAGGTGCACGGCGCCACCGACGAGGCCGCCATCGACGCCACGCGCGACCAGGTCGTGCGGCGCGACCGCGACGACTCGACCGTCTCCCAGTTCACCGAGGCCGCCGACGGCGTGAGCGTCGTCGACACCTCCGACCTCGACTTCGAGGGCTCGGTCGCCGCGGTCATGGCGCTCGTCGACGCCGCGCGCCGACGCTGACCGGACCCACCCCCTTCGTCTCGACGCGGCCCCGGCCGCCAGCGGCTGCGACAATGGCCGTCCACCGACTCTCCAGGAGCACCGTTGAACACCACCCCTGACCCCACCGACCCCTCCGGGACGGAGGACGCCGCGCACGCCGAGGGCGTCGAGCGGGTGCTGCGCGCAGGTCTCGAGGACTTCGAGCTCACCCCCGAGGACCGCGCGCTCATCGACGGCTTCCAGCCCGAGGAGGAGCAGGAGGTCACCGGTCCGCTGCCGGTCGTCGCGATCGTCGGCCGGCCAAATGTCGGCAAGTCGACCTTCGTCAACCGTGTGCTGCGCCGGCGCGAGGCCGTCGTCGAGGACACCCCGGGCGTCACGCGTGACCGCGTCGCCTACGACGCCGAGTGGGCGGGGCGGCGCTTCACGCTGCTCGACACCGGCGGCTGGGAGATCGGTGCCGAGGGCATCCACCTGCGCGTCGCCGAGCAGGCCGAGGTCGCCATCGAGATGGCCGACGTCGTCGTCTTCGTCGTCGACGCGATCGTCGGGGCGACCGACGACGACGAGGCGGTCGTCAAGCTGCTGCGCAAGTCCGGCAAGCCGGTCGTCCTCGTGGCCAACAAGGTCGACGACCAGCGCTTCGAGGCCGATGCGGCCGCGCTGTGGAACCTCGGTCTCGGCGAGCCCTACCCGGTCTCCGCGCTCCACGGGCGGGGGAGCGGCGACGCCCTCGACGCCGTCCTCGACGTCATGCCGGAGGTTTCCGCCACCGCCGGTCTCGTGCCCGAAGGGGGCCCACGTCGCGTCGCGCTCATCGGCCGGCCCAATGTCGGCAAGTCGAGCCTGCTCAACCAGCTCGCGGGGGAGGAGCGGGTCGTCGTCGACAACGTCGCCGGCACCACCCGTGACCCGGTCGACGAGCTCATCCAGCTCGGCGGGCGCCAGTGGCGCTTCGTCGACACCGCCGGTATCCGCCGCCGGGTGCACCAGACCCGGGGCGCCGACTTCTACGCCTCGCTGCGCACCCAGGCCGCGTTGGAGAAGGCGGAGGTCGCGGTCATGCTCATCGACACGCACGAGCCGATCGCCGAGCAGGACCTGCGCATCATCAGCCAGGTCGTCGAGGCCGGCCGGGCCCTCGTCATCGGCTACAACAAGTGGGACCTGCTCGACGAGGAGCGCCGCTTCTACCTCGAGCGCGAGATCGAGCGCGACCTCGTGCAGGTCCAGTGGGCGCCGCGGGTCAACCTCTCCGCCCTCACCGGTCGGCACGTCGACCGGCTGACCCCCGCGCTGGACAAGGCCCTCGACTCCTGGGACCGCCGCGTGCCCACGTCGCGGCTCAACGCCGTGCTCGGCGAGATCGCCTCGTCCCACCCGCACCCGGTGCGTGGGGGCAAGCAGCCGCGCATCCTCTTCGCGACCCAGGCCTCGACGCGTCCGCCGCGCTTCGTCATCTTCGCATCCGGGTTCATCGAGGCCGGCTACCGCCGGTTCCTCGAGCGGCGGCTGCGCGAGGAGTTCGGCTTCGAGGGCACGCCGATCGAGATCAGCGTGCGGGTGCGCGAGCGGCGCGGGCGCCGCTGAGGCTCACCGCCCGGCGGTCAGCGGCAGCAACCGCGACGACGTCTCCGGTGCGACCCCGATCTTCTGCCGCGCGAGCGGCGCCCATGCCTGGACCGCGCAGAAGGGGGCGCACTGGTCCCCCTTCGTCCCCGTGGTGCCGACGTGCACGCAGCACTGCGTCAGGCGCTCCTCGATCATCGTCTCGATGTCCATGAAGGGCTTGACGCTGATCCGCTTGACCCGCTCGCCCATGAGGCGCCTCAGTCGCTCGTGCTGGCCGGGCAGGCGAGAGGTCACCAGGGCCGTGAGCGTGGACAGGCCGAGGTCGCAGGTCTGGCAGACCGCCTTCCACAGGTCGGCGACCTGCGGGTGCGACAGTGACGTCTGCTCGCTCAGCAGACCGAGGACCGCCTCCTTGACCACCGTGCGCATCTGCTCGGGCAGGGCCTGGTCGGTGATCCGGTTGGCGAAGCTGTCCGGGGCGAGGTCGAGCCACTGCTTGAGCTGGTCGTGGCCGACGATCTCGGTGAGCGAGCGCCACGTGTCGGAGTCGTCCTTGAGCAGGTAGCCGACGGAGGCGCAGTGGGGGTGGCTGCACGGCAGGGCGGTCAGGTCGCGCCACGTGACGCGGCCGTCGGTCTGGGGACCCATGCGGGCGAGCACGCCGGTGTGGGTGAGGCGGTCGGTCGGGTCGATGGCCCCGGAGCGCCCGGAGCCGAAGATCGGCTGGATCGAGACCCCGCAGACGAAGGGGGTCGCCAGCGCCCGGTCGATGACGTGGCCGATCTCGTCGTCGTTGACGCCGAGGGCCGCGGTCATCGTCAGGGTGGTGAAGACGCCGGCCTCGCTCAGGCGTGCGATGGCCCGGTCCTTGTGGCTGCGCAGATCACCACCGCGGTGGTGCAGTGACGCCTCGGCCGACGAGCCGTCGTACTGCAGGTAGACCTCGACGCGCTGGCGGTGGCGACGCAGGAGGGCGAGGAGGGCGTCGTCGCGGGCGAGGGTCAGGCCGTTGGTGTTGATGAGGATGCGTACGACCGGGCGGGTGACGAGCGCGTCGAGGAGTCTCTCCAGCTCAGGGTGGAGGGTCGGCTCCCCGCCGGAGAGCATGAGGACGTCGAGGCGACCGTCCTCGCGGGCGAGGCGGGCGTCGACATTGGCCAGGACCTGCTCGACGCTCGCGACCCCGGTGAGCGGGGGAGCGGAGTCGGCGAAGCAGGTGGGGCAGCGCAGGTTGCACTGCTCGGTGACGTCCTCGAGGAGGATGCAGGTGTGCTGGGTCTGCATCTCGGGCAGGCCGTCGAGGTAGGCGGAGGGCACCGGGGCGAAGTTGCCGGCGAGGTCGGGCACGTGCGACTTGGTCGGTGCGGTCCACTCCTCGAGGTAGCTGAGGATCTCGGGGTGCTCGTCGTAGAGGGTGCGCTGCAGGCCGTGGTCGGGGCAGCCGCGCTCGAGCCAGATGCGACCGTCGCGCTCGGCGAGCCAGCCGCTGAGGCGCCGCACGTCCGCGAGGTCGCGGTCAGGCTGCTCGTGGTGGCAGCGCGGGCAGAAGGCGTTGACGTAGCGGTGGATGCGATCCCCGCGCAGGGGACGTCCGGGGCCGGCGTCGGGCTGGTCGGAGCGGGGGCTCACAGCGGCAGCACCGCCGCGTTGTCGTAGCTGGCCAGGGCGCCGAAGAGGATGACGGTGCACACCCCGGCGCTGGAGATCAGCCAGACCCCGGACGCGACGAGCGCGGCGACGCCCCAGCCGCGCAGGCTGTCGGGGACCATGAGGATGCATCCTCCGACGAGCAGCACGACCGGGATCGAGAGGATCGCGACGAAGACGAGCGAGGTGACGGCTGAGCCGGAGCTGCTCCCCGGAGAGATGGCGCTGGCCGCCCAACCGATCAGGCCGAGCAGGATCGGGCCGAGGAGTCCGACGAGGGCGCCGAGTGCCGCACCCGGCCCCATGCCCAGGCGCCTCGCCGGCGGTGCGTCAGGCGGGAGGGGGTACTGGCTCACGGTCGACTCCGGTGTCTCGACGGCGGATGGCGACGACGCTACGCCACACGAGCAGCGGGAGGGTGGCGGCCAGGAAGATCTGTGGGCGTGTCAGACCGAGGTCGGTCAGCTCGTTGCCGCGGACCAGCTCGACGACGAAGCGGAATCCTGCGTACCCCGTGATGTAGAGGGTGAAGAGGTCTGCGGGGTCGGTCAGTCGGTCGCGCCAGATCCAGATCGCGACGAGGGCGACGAGGTGGAAGGCGATCTCGTAGGCGAAGGAGGGGTGCAGTCGGGTGCCAACGGGCACGCCCCAGGCGGCGGCGTCGGCCGCAGACGTCACGGTCATCGCCCACGGCACGTCGGTGGGGGTGCCCGGCAGCTCGGTGAGCAGGCACCCGATGCGGCCCACGGCCATCCCCGCGGCGACCGACGGCGCGAAGAGGGCACCGGTGCGCCACCGCATGCGCAACAAGCGTTTGCCGACGAGGACCGAGACGTAGGCGAAGGCCAGGCCGCCGAGGATGCTGCGGTTGCCGTAGAGCCAGTGGAGGGCGAGCGAGTCGTTGGTGCCCGGCTGGAGGTGCTGCAGCCACGTACCCAGGCGAGCGCCGACCGCGCCGAATGCCACGGCGAGCGCCACGAGCGCCCAGATCCGGTCGTCGTCGACACCTCGGCGCTGCTTCTCCAGGGCCAGCACGACGCCGGCGGTGAGCACACCGAGACCGACCCACAGGTCGTGGGTCATGGAGGGCGTCCAGCCCTGCGCCAGTGTCGGATCCATCGGTCCCGATCCTGCCAGTCCGGTGGTCTCGGTTGCCCGAGACGAAGGGGGAGCCGCGTGCCGGAGGACCGATTCGGCGAGTGCCGGGAGCGTGGGATAAGGTGACGTTCGCTCCTCACGGAGCAGCCACGGGCTGTGGCGCAGTTTGGTAGCGCACTTGACTGGGGGTCAAGGGGTCGCAGGTTCAAATCCTGTCAGCCCGACAGTGTCCTGAGTCGCGACATCGTTTGCACGGTGTCGCGATTCAGGACTTTTTTTGTGGGTTCGCGCGGGTGTCGTGGACCTGCAGATCCTCGGAACCGCCGTGCACGCGAGTTCAGTGACGACCCGGGGGAGCGGGACGATCATCAATGTGTCGTCCCTCGACGGACTGCAACCGACTCCGCACCACGCCACCGACGGTGCCAGCAAAGCCTTCGTGAACAGCTTCTCCGCGTCGCTTCACCACGAGAGCCGAGGCAGTGGCGTCACGATCACCAACGTCATGCCCGGCTACGTGCGCACCGAATTCACGCGGACCGCCGGAATTGACGGCGGACTGGACGGCGTCCCGAGTTGGATGGTGCTGACACCCGAACAGGTCACCCACCAGGCATTGAACGGTGCTGCGGCCGGACGGGCCGTCGTGGTGCCGGGACGTGCTTACCGAGCCTCCGCCGGAGTGCTCTTAATGCTGCCGAGCCGAGTCGGCCGCCGCATCTTCAGTCGTCTCGCCCCCGGTCAGTGAACGGAGAGGAACCACCCATGGACAGAGCCTTGAGAGTGACCAGCCAGATCGCCCCGGTGGTTTTGCGCGCGGATCTGCCGCGCGACCGAGCGGCGACGTACTGGAGCGACGAGCACGCAAGGATCGTGCGCAGAGCGCTCCCACACGTCATGGAGTACAACCAGCACCACTTCTCCACGACCGACGTCGGGTACTGGCCGGCGACCGGGATGGTCGGCACCATCAGTCCTGAGGACTACGACGGGATCGCCGAGCTCCGCTTCGCGGGTGTCGTCGGAGCCGTCCGCAACATCCCGCACTCCAAGGCTGTCTATTCGACGAGCAGAACCCCTTCGAGACCGTCATCGGCTACCAGACCGGCCAGTCTCGAGGGCGGTGGTGGACCGAACGACTCGACGACAGCGTCGGGCATCGGACCGTCGTCATGATCCGGCAGCGCAAGGGCACCCGGTCCCGTGATTTCCGCACCTTCATTCACGACGAGCTGGGACGAGCGTTGCACGGGGCCGGCGCCCAGGATCTGCGCACGTACACCTTCATGCGCTACATCGCAGCCATGTGGAGCACCCCGGGCGTGAACCACGCGGGTCCTGCGCACCGCCGCCACCACGCGGCCTTGGTCATCGGAGCCGACTCCCGCCAGCAGTTCGACGACATCCTCAAGTCCACGGAGGTGGCCGCTGTCATCGATCGTCAGGAGCGGCACATCACCGCCGCACACGCCTACGCCGTCGATCGTACCGTTCCCGGCATCAGGATGAAGCCGTGAAGGTCACCGACGAGCCCGGCCCGACTGAGGACCCCATCGTCATCCGGCCGCGGGCATCACCACGGGTTGGTCGGCGACCCGTCGGCTTGCGAGAGCGGCGCCGATGACCCCCGCGTCGTTGCCGAGCGCTGCCGGGACGATCGGGGCGCGGGTGCGCACGTGCGGGAGGAACCGGTCGGCCGATGCGCTCACCGCCCCGCCGACGACGATGAGGTCGGGGGTGAGGAGGCTCTCGAGGAGCCCGTAGTAGGCGGTGAGCCGCTCCGCCCACTTCACGTACGAGAGCCCTTCCCGCTCCCGGGCCGCGGTCGAGGCGAGGTGCTCGGCGGGGCGGCCGGACATGGGCAGGTGACCCAGCTCGGTGTTCGGCACGAGGGTGCCGTCGACGAGGAGGGCGCTGCCGATGCCGGTGCCGAGGGTCGTCACGACGACGACACCGGAGCCTGCCGCCGCGGCGCCCCGCCTGGTCTCGGCGATGCCGGCGGCATCGGCGTCGTTGACGGCCGTGACGGGGCGCGCCAGTGCCGTGTGGAGCGAGTCCTCGACGGGGTACCCGATCCACGACGGGTCGATGTTCGCGGCCGTCTCGACGACCCCGCGCCGGACGACGGCCGGGAGGGCGATGCCGACGGGGGTGGCGTCGGTCGGTGCCAACGCCCGCACGATCTCCGCCACACACTCGGAGATCGCCGCCGGCGTGGCCGGCCGCGGGGTGTCGGCGACGAATCGCTGTCCCATGAGGATGCCGCTGCCGGTGTCGACGAGGGCGGCCTTGATCGTCGTCCCGCCGACGTCGACCCCGACGACGTGCTCAGGCACGGATGGTCCCGGCCACCGCGAGCGCCTCGCTCGCGAGGCGGGTGATCTCGCCCCAGTCAGCGACCTCGACCACGGCCGCGGGGGTGATCCACGAGCCGCCGACGCAGCCGACGTTGGGGAGCGCGAGGTAGTCGGCGGCGTCGGCCGGGCCGATCCCACCCGTGGGGCAGAAGCGCATGTCGGGCACCGGGCTGTGCACCGCCTGGAGGAAGGGAGCACCACCCGACGCCCGCGCGGGGAAGACCTTCGCCTCGCGGATGCCGCGCTCGCGCAGGGCGAGCATCTCGCTCACGGTCGCGGTGCCGGCGAGGAAGGGCAGCCCTGTCTCCGTCATGGCGTCGAGGAGGGGGTCCGTGGCGCCCGGGGAGACGAGGAAGCTCGCCCCCTTCGCTGCAGCCTGCCCCGCCTGCGCCGGGTCGACGACCGTGCCCGCCCCGACGGTGATCTCGGGCACCTCCTCGGCGATCCGTTCGATGGACTCGAGCGCGGACGAGGTGCGCAGGGTGAGCTCGATGATGTCGATGCCGCCCGCGACGAGGGCCCGTGCGAGCGGGACCGCCCGGCTGGCGTCCTCGAGGATGACGACGGGGATGACGGGGGAGATGTCGAGAAGGCTCATGCGTGACCACCTGAGAAGAAGAAGGACGCGCCCTCGTCGGCCGGGCCGGCCGACGCGCGCATGTTGTCGAAGAGCTCACGGCCGGTGCCCGTGAAGTCGTGGGAGACGAGGTGCGCCTCCCGCGCACTGATGTCGTCGTGGACGAAGAAGGTCCCGGCATCCGCGTCGACGGTGACGAGATCGCCGTCCACCACGCGGCAGAGCGGGCCGTCGAGGCTGGCCTCGGGCGTGACGTGGATGGCCGCGAGGATTTTGCCCGAGGCGCCGGACATCCGGCCGTCGGTGACGATCGCGACCCGGTGGCCTCGGTCCTGGAGGACCCCGAGCGCGGGCGTGAGCTTGTGCAGCTCCGGCATCCCGTTGGCCGCCGGACCCTGGTGCCGGACCACGGCGACGAGGTCGCCGTCGAGGCTGCCCTCCTCGAAGGCGCGCAGCAGGTCGTGCTGGTCGTCGAAGCACCGCGCCGGTGCGGTGACGCTCCGGTGCTCCGGCGCGACCGCGGAGACCTTGACGACGCCGCGACCGAGGTTGCCCTCGATGACCCGCAGACCGCCGTCCGTGGCGAAGGGGGCGTCCACCGTCCGCAGCACGGACTCGTCGAGGCTCTCTGCCGGTCCCTCCTCACGCACCACCTCGCCGTCGCGCAGCCGCGTCTCACGGGTGTACCGCCGCAGGCCCCGGCCATCCGCGGTGAGGACGTCCTCGTGGAGCAGTCCGTGCTCGAGGAGGGTGCGCACGGTGACGGCGAGCCCGCCCGCCGCCGCGTAGTGGTTCACGTCCGCGGAGCCGTTGGGGTAGATGCGGGCGAGGAGGGGCACGACCGTCGACAGGTCGGCGAGGTCGTCCCAAGAGAGGATGATGCCGGCGGCCCGCGCGATGGCCACGAGATGGAGAGTGTGGTTCGTCGAGCCGCCCGTTGCGAGGAGCGCGACGCACGCGTTGACGACCGCCCGCTCGTCGACGACCTCCCCGAGCGGCGCCTGCCCGGCGAGCGCGAGCTCGGTGACCCGGCGCCCGGCCTCGACGGTCAGCGCCTCCCGCAGTGGCGTGCCGGGGTTGACGAAGGTGGCTCCCGGCAGGTGCAGGCCCATGACCTCCATGAGGAGCTGGTTGCTGTTCGCCGTGCCGAAGAAGGTGCACGTGCCCTCGGAGTGGTACGAGCTGGCCTCCGCGTCGAGGAGGGCGCGCCGGTCGACCTTGCCCTCGGCGTACTCCTGCCGCACCCGCGCCTTCTCACCGTTCGGCAGTCCCGAGGTCATCGGACCCGCGGGCACGAAGAGGGTCGGCAGGTGGCCGAAGGACAGCGCACCGATGAGCATGCCCGGCACGATCTTGTCGCACACGCCGAGCAGGAGCGTGCCGTCGAACATGTCGTGCGAGAGCGCCACAGCGGTCGACATCGCGATGACGTCACGGCTGAAGAGCGAGAGCTGCATGCCGTCGCGTCCCTGGGTGATCCCGTCGCACATCGCGGGCACGCCGCCGGCGACCTGCGCGATGCCGCCCGCCCCGAGCACCGCCTTCTTGAGCGTCTCGGGGTAGCCGGCGAAGGGGGCGTGCGCGGAGAGCATGTCGTTGTAGGCCGTGACGATCGCGATGTTGGGCTTGACCAGGCCGCGCAGGTCCCCCTTCGCCTCCCGAGGTGCTCCGGCGAAGCCGTGGGCCAGGTTGGCGCAGCCGAGCCGGCCGCGGGCGGGTCCGCGGCCGGCGGCGGCACGCACCCGTGACAGGTAGGCCCGGCGGGTCGTCGCGCTCCGCTCGCGGAGTCGGGTGGTCACGTCGTCGATGACGGGGTGGAGGGTGGGGTTCATCGGGTCACGTCCTCGTTCCAGGAGCGTCCGTCACGCTCGATCAGCAGGTCGGCCGCGGCGGGGCCGTCGGTGCCGGCCGCGTAGGGGCGGGGTCGGCGGGCACCGACCCCACGGATGATCGGCTCGACCCAGCGCCAGGCCGCCTCGATCTCGTCGCGGCGCATGAAGAGCGTCGTGTTGCCGCGCACGACGTCCATGAGGAGTCGCTCGTAGGCGTCGGGGGAGGGTGCGCCGAAGGCCTGGGAGAAGTTGAGGTCGAGCGAGACGGGGCGGACTCGGATCCCGCCGGGTCCGGGCTCCTTGGCGACGAGGTGGAGCCTGACGCTCTCGTCGGGCTGGAGGCGCATGACGAGCCTGTTCGGCTCCTGCGTCCCTTCGCTGCCGGGGAACATCGGGTGCGGGGTCGGCTTGAAGGCGACGACGATCTCGGAGCAGCGCTCGCGCATCCGCTTGCCGGTGCGCAGGTAGAAGGGGACGCCCGCCCAGCGCCAGTTGCGGACCTCCGCCCGGAGCGCGACGAAGGTCTCCGTCCGGCTCGGCGCCTCGACCTCCTCGACGTAGGACGGGGCGGCCGCGCCGTCGACGAGACCGGCCGTGTACTGCCCGAGGACGCACGCGCCGTCGAGGTCCTCGAGCGGCGTGAGGGCCTGCAGGACCTTGAGCTTCTCGTCGCGCACCGACTCACCGGCGACCTGGGTCGGGGGTTCCATCGCGACGAGGCAGAGGAGCTGGAGCAGGTGGTTCTGCAGCATGTCGCGCATCGCGCCTGCACTGTCGTAGTAGCCGCCGCGGCTCCCGACACCGACCGACTCGGCGACCGTGATCTGCACGTGGTCGATGGCCGTGGCGTGCCACAGCGGCTCGAAGACCGAGTTGGCGAAGCGCGTCACGAGGAGGTTCTGCACGCTCTCCTTGCCGAGGTAGTGGTCGATCCGGAAGATCTGCGACTCGGCGAAGACCTCGCCGACGGAGTCGTTGATCTCCCGGGCAGAGGCGAGGTCGTGCCCGAGCGGCTTCTCGAGGACGACACGGCTGCTCGGCTGGACGAGCCCGATCTCGTCGAGGCGGTGGCAGATCGTCCCGAAGAGGGCCGGCCCGACGGCGAGGTAGAAGACCCGGACCGGGTTCACCCGCTCGCGGAGGCGATCCCCGAGTGCGTGCCAGTCGTCCGGCTCGTCGACGTCGAGGCACACGTGCTCGAGCCGCGCGGCGAAGTCGTCGATCTCGCCCGACGTGACGCCGGGGACGAACTCCGGGAGCGCGCCGCGCACCTTGTCGCGGTAGCCGGCGTCGTCGAGACCGGCGCGGGAGACGGCGACGACGCGCGTCTGTGTGGGCAGCTGTCCGTCGCGCAGTCGGAGCAGCAGGGAGGGGAGCAGCTTTCGCAGGGCGAGGTCGCCCGTGCCTCCGAAGATGACGAAGTCGGTGGCCTCGAGAGGCGCGGTCACGTTCATGGGCGGTGAGCCTAGGGAGACTTATGACTTCGTGCAATACAAAAGTCAGTATTTGAGAGCACCAAAGTGCTGCGTGGTTGAATGACGCGGTGCCCGCCCCCTCCGCGCCCGCCACTGCCGGGGAGGTCCTCGCGCTCATCCGCGAAGGGCGCGCGACGACCCGGGCCGATGTCGGTCGGGTCACCGGACTCTCCCGCACCGCCGTGACCGCTCGTCTGTCCGCGCTCCTCAGGGCCGGGCTGCTCGTCGAGACGGTCGTCGAGCCCTCGGGGGGTGGCCGCCCGCCGGCGCGCCTGAGCTTCAACTCGGACTTCGGGGTCGTCCTCGCGGTCCCGCTCGGGCGGAGCCGGACCCAGACCGCAGTGTGCGCTCTCGACGGCGAGGTCCTCGCCGCCACGGCCTTCGACCATGCCGACGGGGCATCGCCGCAGGAGATGATGCCGCGGATCCTCGGGGCGCTCGAGGAGCTCCTCGCCTCGATCGACGTGCCGCCGGAGCGCGTCCGGGGCATCGGGGTCAGCCTGCCCGGCACCGTCGACACCGAGCGCGGCATGAGCCTGTCCTCGCCGATCATGCCCGGGTGGGAAGGCGTGCCGCTCGCCCCCTTCTTCGATGCCTACGGGGAGGTCCCCGTACGCGTCGACAACGACGCGACCGTCCTCGCCCTCTCGGAGGCCGACGGCCACCGTCGGCGGTTCGACGACCTCGTCGTCCTCAAGGCCTCGACCGGGATCAGTGTCGGCATCTTCGGCGGGGGGCGCCTCCTGCGGGGCGCTCTCGGCGCGGCGGGGGAGATCGGCCACACCCGGACCCCGGCGGCGGTGGGACGCACCTGCCGGTGCGGTGGCACGGGTTGCCTCGAGTCCGTCGCGGGCGGCTGGGCGCTCGTCCAGGACGCGGTGGCCGCGGACCGTCCGGTGCCCCACGTGCGAGAGCTCGTGGCCCGGGCCCTCGAGGGCGACGCCGCCGCGCGACGTCAGCTGCGCGAGAGCGGGCGGCGGGTCGGCGAGGTGCTGTCCGGGGTGGTCAACCTGCTCAACCCCGGGGCAGTTGTCGTCGGTGGCGACATGGCTGCGGGCTACGACTTCTTCGTCGCGGGACTGCGCGAGACCCTCTACGCGGAGGCGACGGCACTCGCGACGCGCGACCTCGAGATCCTGCCGAGCACGCACGGGCAGGAGGCCGGAGTCGTCGGCTGCGCCCAGCTGGCCCTGGGCGAGGTGCTCCGGCCCGAGCGGGTTGACCGCTACCTCGCACGGGTGGGGTCCTGAGGGCTCGCGACACGCGCTTGCAGCAAGTTGCAGACCTCTTGCGCGCAACTTGCAGCTGCGTTACCGTCGGTCGGCACTCACCCCGACCGAGAGAGACCGATGACCCACCCCGCACCCACCGCGCCCGCCTCGGCCGCTCCCTTCGCCCACGAGGACGCGGCCGACTGGTACCGCGGCGCCGTCATCTACCAGGTGTACCCGCGCAGCTTCGCCGACAGCGACGGAGACGGCATCGGTGACCTGCCCGGGATCCGCGCCCGGCTGCCCCACCTGCGGGACCTCGGCGTCGACGCCGTGTGGATCTCGCCCTTCTACGCCTCACCCCAGGCCGACGCCGGCTACGACGTCTCCGACTACCGCAAGGTCGACCCGGTCTTCGGCGACGCCGCCGACGCGGAGGGCCTTGTCCGCGATGCCCACGAGCTCGGGCTGCGGGTCATCTTCGACATCGTCCCCAACCACTGCTCCGACCAGCACGAGTGGTTCCAGCAGGCTCTCGCCGAGGGGCCCGGCTCCGCCAGCCGCGCGCTCTTCCACTTCCACGAGGGGCGCGGCGAGAGCGGAGAGCTGCCGCCCAACGACTGGGAGTCGATCTTCGGGGGGCCGGCGTGGACCCGCGTCGAGGACGGTGAGTGGTACCTGCACCTCTTCGCGCCGCAGCAGCCGGATCTCAACTGGGACAACCCCGCCGTCCGCGAGGAGTTCCGCTCCGTCCTGCGGTTCTGGCTCGACCTCGGGGTGGACGGCTTCCGCGTCGACGTCGCGCACGGCCTCGTCAAGGCACCCGGCCTGCCGGACATCGGTCGGACCGGTCAGGTCGGCCTGCTCGGCAACGCGCCGATGCCCTTCTTCGACCAGGACGGTGTCCACGAGATCTACCGCGACTGGCGTCGTGTCCTCGAGGAGTACCCCGGTGAGCGCGTCCTCGTCGCCGAGGCGTGGACCCCGACCATCGAGCGGTCGGCGTGCTACGTCCGCCCCGACGAGATGCACCAGGCCTTCAACTTCACCTACCTCGCGACGGACTGGGACGCCTCCGCCCTGCGCGAGGTCGTCGACACGACGCTCGAGGCGATGCGGCGGGTGGGTGCCCCGGCGACCTGGGTCCTGTCCAACCACGACGTCACCCGGCACACGACCCGCCTGGGCAACCCGCCCGGCTCAGGGACCCAGATGGTGACGCCCGGCGACCCGGTCCTCGGCCTGCGCCGCGCCCGGGCCGCGACCCTCCTCATGCTCGGTCTGCCCGGCTCCGCCTACCTCTACCAGGGAGAGGAGCTCGGCCTGCCCGACGTCACCGACCTGCCCGACGAGGTCCGCGCCGACCCCTCCTTCCACCGGGCGGCGGGGCAGGAGGGCTTCCGGGACGGCTGCCGCGTGCCCATCCCGTGGTCCGGGACGAGCCAGCCCTACGGCTTCGGCCCGCGAGAGGGCGGCCCGAGCTGGCTGCCCCAGCCGGACGCGTGGCGCGATCTGAGCGTCGAGGCCCAGACCGGGGTCGCCGGGTCGACCCTCGAGCTCTACCGCTCCGCCCTCGACGTGCGTCGCGAGCAGCCCTCGCTCGGAGCCGGCGACGAGGTCGAGTGGCTCGACGCGCCCGACGGCGTCCTCGCCCTGGTCCGGCGCGGCGAGGACGGCGCGCCCGTCGTCGTCACGACGAACCTCACGAGCGAGGAGGCCCGCCTCCCGCTGCCCGGGGGCCTCCTCCTCGCCTCGGGGGAGCTCGCGGTCGACGGCGACGAGGCCCTGCTGCCGGCCGACACGACCGCGTGGTGGTTGGGCTAGATGACCGAGTCACGCCCGGGAGCCCGCCTCGCCGACGTCGCTAACCACGCCGGGGTCAGCCAGGCGACGGTCTCGCGCGTCCTCAATGGTCGGGCGGGCCCCTCCGCGTCGACGCGTCAGGCCGTCCTCGCCGCGCTCGACGTGCTCGGCTACGAGCGACCCCGCCGGCCCAAGGAGACCAAGGCCGGTCTCGTCGGGCTGATCATGCCCGAGCTGAGCAACCCGATCTTCCCGGCGATCGCCCAGGTCATCGGGCAGACCCTCGCGCGACACCGGTACATCCCGGTGCTCGGCACGCAGACCCCGGGCGGGTCGACGGAGGACGAGCTCGTCGCGGTGCTCATCGCGCGCGGCGTCGACGGGATCGTCTTCGTCTCCGGTCTGCACGCCGACATGACGGCCGACCACGAGCGGTACGCCCGGATCGCGGCGCAGGGCATCCCCTTCGTCCTCGTCGACGGGTACAGCGAGCGGATCTCGGCCCCCTTCGTCTCGGCCGACGATGCCTCGGCCATGGAGATGGCCGTGAGCCACCTCGCCGAGCTGGGCCACGAGCGGGTGGGTCTCGCGCTGGGGCCCGAGCGATTCGTGCCCGTCGCCCGCAAGGTCGCCGGGTTTGCCGACGCGATGCGCCGCAGGGGCCTCGACGCCGGCCACGTCGAGCACTCGCTCTTCACCCTCGCGGGTGGGCAGGCGGCCGCCGGTGCGCTCGTCGACCGGGGGTGCACGGCGATCGTGTGCGGCAGCGACATCATGGCGCTGGGCGCGGTCCGTGGCATCCGTGCCCGCGGCCTCTCGGTCCCCGAGGAGGTGTCCGTCGTCGGCTTCGACGACAGCCCGATGGCGGCCTTCTCCCACCCCCCGCTCACGACGCTGCGCAAACCGGTCGAGGCGATGGGGACCGCAGCCGTCGACGCGCTGCTCGACGAGATCGACGGCAGCACGGCCCACCGCGCGGAGTTCCTGGTCCAGCCCGAGCTCGTGCTCCGCGGGTCGACGGCCCGGGCACGCTGACGCCGCTCGACGACCGGATTCTGCCGGGAGCGGAACTCTCCCCGGAGCCTCCCCTGCCGGTCCTACGCTGAGGCATGGCCGAGTCAGCCCAGACCACCCACCGCAAGGCGACCCCCTTCGAGCGGGCGCTGCTCCAGCGACGACGGCGAGCCGCCGAGCCCCTGTGGCGCGAGGCCCTCGGTGACCAGTTGCGGCGACGACGCCACGAGCGCGGCGACACCCTCGACGACACGGCCGCCCGGGCGGGGATCTCCCCGCAGTACCTCTCGGAGATCGAGCGCGGCCGCAAGGAGCCGTCGAGCGAGATGATCGTCGCCGTCGCCGGTGCTCTCGACGTGACGCTGCTCGACCTCACCCTGGCGGTGGCCGAGACCCTGCAGGCCCCGGCCACCGCAGCGGTCCGCGGGACGGTGTCGGTCCTGGCCCTTGCCGCCTGAGGATCACCGCACGTCGATCACCTCGTCGACGAGCCCGTAGTCCCGGGCGGCACCCGCGGTGAAGACCCGGTCCCGGTCGGTGTCCGCGCGCAGCTCGGCGACGCCCCGGCCGGTCGCCCGGGCGAGTACGCCCTCGATGTCGGCCCGGATCCGCACGAGCTCGTCCGCCTGGAGGATGAGGTCGGGGATCGGCCCCCGCCCCTGCGCGGAGGGCTGGTGCAGGACCACCCGTGCGTGTGAGAGCGCCGCTCGCTTGCCCGGAGCGCCCGCGGCGAGCAGCACCGCGCCAACCGAGATCGCCTGTCCCACACAGGTGGTCGCGACATCTGGCCTGATGTAGCGCATCGTGTCGTGGACCGCGAGCATGGCGCTGGGGTCGCCCCCTTCGCAGTTGATGTAGAGCTGCACGTCCTGGTCGGGGTCCACGGACTCGAGGTGGATGAGCTGGGCGATGAGCGCGTTGGCGACGCCGGCGTCGATCCCGGTGCCGAGGTAGATGATCCGCTCGGTGAGCAGGTGCGAGTAGACGTCCATGATCCGCTCGCCGCGCGGGTGCTGGGCGATGACGTTGGGGATCGGGTAGGTGCTCATCGCCCGGCCCCCACGAGGCCACCCCGGAACCCGGTCGGCGCGCGACCGCCCGGTGCGATGTCGTCGAAGCTGCCGACGACCTCGTCGACGAAGCCGAAGTCGAGCGCCTCCCGGGCGGAGAACCACCGGTCCCGCAGCGACTCCTCGAAGACGCGCTCGAGCGGCTGCCCCGTGTCCTCGCAGATGAGCCCGAGGACCGTGTCGCGGGTGTGCCGCAGGTCGTCCGCCTGCAGCTCGACGTCGACCGCCGTGCCCCCGATGCCGGCGGACCCCTGGTGCAGCAGGACCCGCGAGTGCGGGAGGGCGCGACGCTTCCCCTTCGTCCCTGCGGAGAGGAGGAACTGCCCTGCGCTGCAGGCGATCCCGAGCGCGAGCGTGCTCACGTCGTTGGGGACCAGTCGCATGACGTCGCGGATCGCGAGCATCGCTGGGACGGAGCCGCCGGGGGAGTGGATCCACAGGGCGATGTCGGTGGTGGGGTCCTCGGCGGCGAGTGACACGAGCTGGGTGGTCAGCAGCGTGCCGTTGTCGTCGTGGAGGACCCCGTCGAGCACGAGGACGCGCTGCCGCAGCAGCTCGCGTCGCGCGCGGTCGTCGAAGTGGGCTGGGGTCGGTGTCTCGCTCATGTCTCCAACCTGCCCCGGCGAAGGGGGAGACCCACCACGGTCCTGCCGGCAGCAGATCTGCTCTGAGCGGCCGGGTCGGCCGGTCGGCGTGGTCAGTCCGCGACAGGGCCGGGAGGGACCCGGTCGCCGGCCTCCGTGGGCTCGAGGTCGAAGCCGTCCACCTCGGCGCGGAGCAGCACCCCGGCCACGCGCTCGGTGACGAAGTAGCTGAAGGACTGCACATGCTCCCACCACGCGCCCGACACGAGCTCGCTCGCGCCCGTGGTGTCGGCGACGAGACCCTGGTATCCCTCGATCGGGCGGCCCTGACGGTCCTCGACGGCGATCGGGTAGGTGCTCCATCCGTCGACGCCGAGGTCGGTCAGCGCATCGACGAAGCGGTCCGACACGACACCGATCCCCAGGCCGAGGGTCCACAGGAGGTCGCCGCGCCGGACCCCCGTGCTGCTCTGCTGGCGGAGCCGCACGGCGAAGGGGAGGGAGTCGGGCTCGCCGTTGCCGATCACCTCGTCGAGAGGGGTCCCGTCCGGCGATCGCCACGTCAGGTCGATGCCGTCGGGCGTGCGCACCTCCAGCCAGAGGTCGCGCGTTGCGGATGGTGCCGTGAGCCAACGCCAGGTGGTGTCCGCCGTGCCCGCCTCCTCGATCTGACCCCTGCGCGTGAGCGTAGTGCGGCGGATCGGCTGTCGGACGGGAGGTCTAGCCTGCTGAGGGTGAGCACCCGGACTGCCGCCCCCACCATCACGACCGTCGGCGAGCTGCGTGCCGCAGGGCACGAGGCCAAGCCCCTGCGCAGCGAGCTCCGCGACAACCTCCTGGCCCGGCTGCGCGCCGGCGAGGACCCCTGGCCGGGCCTGCACGGCTACGAGGACTCGGTCATCCCGCAGGTCGAGCGGGCGCTGCTCGCCGGTCACGACATCGTCCTGCTCGGCGAGCGAGGCCAGGGCAAGACCCGTCTGCTGCGCACCATCGCCGGCCTGCTCGACGAGTGGACCCCGGTGATCGCGGGCTCGGAGCTGGCGGAGCACCCCTTCGACCCGATCACCCACGCATCCCGACGGCGTGCGACCGAGCTCGGCGACGACCTGCCGGTGGTCTGGCGCCACCGCGACGAGCGGTACGTCGAAAAGCTGGCCACCCCAGACACCTCCGTCGCCGACCTCATCGGTGACGTCGACCCGATGAAGGTCGCGGAGGGCCGTGCGCTCGGCGACCCGGAGACGATCCACTTCGGCCTCATCCCACGCAGCCACCGCGGCATCGTGACGATCAACGAGCTGCCCGACCTCGCCGAGCGGATCCAGGTCGCGATGCTCAACGTCATGGAGGAGCGCGACATCCAGGTGCGTGGCTACGTCCTGCGCCTGCCGCTCGACGTGCTCGTCCTCGCGAGTGCCAACCCCGAGGACTACACCAACCGCGGCCGGATCATCACCCCGCTCAAGGACCGCTTCGGGGCCGAGATCCGCACGCACTACCCGCGCGAGCTCGAGGCGGAGATCGCCGTGACCCGGCAGGAGGCGCAGCTCGTCGCGCAGGTGCCCGACCACCTCCTGGAGATCCTCGCCCGATTCACCCGCAACCTGCGCGAGTCGTCGGCCGTCGACCAGCGCAGCGGCGTGAGCGCGCGCTTCGCCATCGCCGGCGCCGAGACGATCGCCGCGTCCGCGCTGCACCGTGCCGCGGTCGTGGGTGAGGACGACCCGGTCGCGCGGGTGGTCGACCTCGAGACCGCCGTCGAGGTCCTCGGCGGCAAGATCGAGTTCGATAGCGGCGAGGAGGGACGCGAGCTGGAGATCCTCACCCATCTGCTGCGGACGGCCGTCGCCGACACCGTGCGCCACCTCGTGCGCGGCATCGACTTCGGGCCGCTCGTGCGGGCGATCGAGGACGGCGCCGAGATCGCCACCGGTGAGCTGGTGACGGCCCGTGACTTCCTCGACGGGCTCCCGCTCCTCGGGGAGTCCGACCTCTACGACGAGGTCTTCGAGCGACTCGACGCGACGAGCGAAGGGCAGCGGGCGGCCGCCGTGGAGCTGGCCCTCGAGGGTCTCTACCTCGCCCGCAAGATCGGCAAGGACACCGCAGGGGGCGAGACCGTGTATGGCCAGTAGCCGCCGCCGGTTCCACCGGTACGAGGGCGGCGACCCCCTCGCCCCGCCCGTCGACATCGCCGAGGCGCTCGACGCCATCGGTGAGCGCGTCATGGGCGGGTCCTCACCTGAGCGGGCCCTGCAGGAATTCCTTCGGCGTGGCGGCCGCGACCAGAGGGGACTGGACGACCTCGCCCGACAGGTCAACGAGCGCCGCCGCGAGCTGCTCCACCAGCACGGTCTCGACGGCACGCTCCAGGAGGTCCGCGAGCTGCTCGACCGGGCCGTCCTCGAGGAGCGCAAGCAGCTGGCCCGCGACGTCCACCTCGACGACCTCGAGCGCGATTTCGCCCAGATGAGGCTGGACAACCTCTCCCTGTCCACGGCCGCGGCCGTGAGCGAGCTGCAGGACTACTCGTGGCAGTCCTCGCAGGCCCGGGCCGACTACGAGCGGATCAAGGACCTGCTCGGCCGCGAGGTGCTCGACCAGCGCTTCGCCGGGATGAAGCAGGCGCTCGAGGGCGCCACCGACGAGGACCGGGCCGCCGTCGACGCGATGCTGCGTGACCTCAACGAGCTGCTCGAGAAGCACCAGCGGGGTGAGGACACCCCCGAGGACTTCGCCGAGTTCATGGACCGGCACGGTGACTTCTTCCCCGAGGGGCCGCAGGACGTCGACGAGCTGATCGACGCGCTGGCGCAGCGCGCGGCCGCCGCCCAGCGCCTGCTCAACTCGATGACCCCCGAGCAGCGCGAGGAGCTCATGCAGCTGTCGGCGCAGGCCTTCGGCTCACCACAGCTCATGGAGTCCCTCGGCCGGCTCGACGCCAACCTGCAGAGCCTGCGTCCCGGCGAGGACTGGAGCGGCTCGGAGCAGTTCGGCGGGGAGCAGGGCCTGGGGCTCGGTGACGGCACCGGGATGCTGCAGGACATCGCGCGGCTCGACGCCCTGAGCGACCAGCTCTCGCAGTCCCACGCCGGTGCCCGGCTCGACGACATCGACCTCGACGAGCTCGCCCGCCAGCTGGGGGAGCAGGCCGCGGTCGACGCCAAGGCGCTGCGCGACCTCGAGCAGGCCCTGCGGAGCAGCGGCACGGTCCGCCGTGACTTCGAGGGGCAGCTGCGCCTGACCCCTCGGGCCATGCGCCAGCTGGGACGATCGCTGCTGCGCGACATCGCCGATCGGATGTCCGGTCGACAGGGCCAGCGCGACCTGCGCCGCGCCGGTGCAGCGGGGGAGCGGTCCGGGGCCACCCGGCCCTGGGAGTTCGGCGACACCGAGCCGTGGGACATCCCGCGCACCGTGCTCAACGGCGTCCTGCGCCGGGCCGGCGACGGCAGCGACCGACTGATCACCTCGGACGACATCGAGGTCGCCGAGACCGAGGCCCGCACCCAGGCGGCCGTCGCGCTGCTCGTCGACACCTCCTTCTCCATGGCGATGGACGGGCGGTGGGTGCCGATGAAGCGCACGGCCCTGGCCCTGCACACCCTGATCCGCTCCCGCTTCCGCGGCGACCACCTGCAGCTCATCGGCTTCGGTCGGCACGCGTCGGTCATGGAGATCGAGGAGCTCACGGCGCTGGACGCCTTCTGGGACAAGGGGACCAACCTCCACCACGCGCTGCTGCTGGCCAACCGGCACTTCCGCAAGCACCCCAATGCCCAGCCCGTGCTGCTCGTCGTCACCGACGGTGAGCCCACGGCGCACCTCGAGCCCGGCGGCGAGTCCTTCTTCGACTACCCGCCGCACCCGTTGACCATCGCGGTCACCGTGCGCGAGCTCGACACCGCCTCCCGGCTGGGTGCCCAGACCACCTTCTTCCGGCTCGGCGAGGACCCCGGGCTGGCACGCTTCGTCGACACCCTCGCCCGGCGCGCCGGTGGCAAGGTCGTGGCGCCGGAGCTCGACGACCTCGGTGCCGCCGTCGTCGGCTCCTACCTCGGGTCCCGGCACGGGGACGCGGGCGGCGACGACCAGGACTGGTTCGGCGGGCGCGGCTTCTGGTTCGGCACCTGAGCCGGCTACGGCACGAGGTAGTCGCTGTCGCGCGCGTCGGTGATGGCCATCATCCCGGGCGCGTGACCGATGGCGAAGGGCGGTCGTGACCTCATGATCGCCGCCTGCGGGGTGACGCCACAGGCCCAGAAGACGGGGACCTCGCCGTCGGCGATCGGCACCGCCTCGCCGAAGTCTGGCGCGGCCAGGTCGGTGATGCCCAGGGCCGACGGGTCACCGATGTGCACTGGAGCCCCGTGGACGGCCGGATACCGCGAGGTCACTCGGACGGCGGTGGCCACCTGATCGGCGGGCATCGGTCGCATCGACACCACGAGCGGCCCGCTGATGGACCCGGCCGATCGGCACTCACGCGTCGTGCGGTACATGGGGACATTGCTGCCGACCTCGATGTGACGCACGGGTGCCCCCGCCTCGAGGAGGGCTGCCTCGAAGGTGAAGCTGCACCCGATGAGGAAGGCGACGAGGTCCTCCCGCCACAGCTCGCGCACGTCGTCGACCTCGGCGGTGAGCTCACCGTCCTCGTAGACCCGGTAGGCCGGCAGGTCGGTGCGCAGGTCCCCGTCGAAGATCGAGCAGAAGACCTCTCCGGGCTCGGTGGCATCGAGGATGGGGCAGGACTTCGGGTTGCGCTGCGCGAAGAGGAGGACGTCATAGGCCAGCTCCCGGGGCACCGCGATGAGGTTGGCCTGGGTCCACCCGGCGCTCCACCCCGAGGTCGGCACCCGCAGACCCTCGCGGAAGCGGGCCCGTGCCTCGACGGGAGTGAGCGAAGCGACCTGCTCAGGCACGGCTGCGCCCCCCTTCGACGACGAAGCGGACGCGCTGGCCCGGCTGTGCCTGCGCGGCGCGACCCACGTCGTCACCCACGACGACGCCGATGACCGGGTACCCGCCGGTGACGGGGTGGTCGGCGAGGAAGAGGGTCGGCTGTCCCGTCGGCGGGACCTGGAGGGCGCCGGGGAGCATGCCCTCGCTCTTCAGCTCGCCCTCGCGCGCCCGCTCCAGCACCGGTCCGGACAGGCGCATGCCGACCCGGTTGCTCTCAGCCGTGACCTCGTAGCTGCCCCCGAGGAGGGTCTCGAGCGCGTCGGCCGCGAACCAGTCCAGGCGGGGCCCCGGCGCGACGCGCAACCTCACCTCGCCGAGCGTCGGCACGGCGACGGGCGCCACGTCGACGGTGGGCGGTGCGCTCGGAGCGGGGCCGACCGGGAGCAGGTCACCGGGCGAGGGGACGGGCGGGCCGAGCTCGGCCAGCGTGTCGGTCGACCGCGAGGACAGCACCGGGGCCACGTCGATGCCACCACGGACGGCGACGTAGCTGCGCAGGCCTGCCGTCGCGGCCCCCAGACGAAGGGAGGACCCGTCCGGTATCCACGTCACCGCTGCGTGGCCCACGGGCCGACCGTCCACCGATGCCGGTGTCGTGGCTCCGGTGACCACGACCCAGACGCCACCGCGGGCGCGGACCTCGAGGCCGCCCAGGGTCACCTCGAGGGCTGCCGCGCCCTCGGGATTGCCGAGCAGCCGGTTGGCCAGACGTAGTGAGCCGGCGTCGGCCGCGCCGGAGCGCCCGACACCGAGGCCGGCGAGACCGATCCGGCCGAGGTCCTGGACCGTCGCCTGCGGTCCGGTGGCGATGATCTCGAGGGCGCGGAAGCGGCTCATACCGTGACCTCGACGTAGCGCACGACCGTGCCCGGCACGAGCAGGGCGGGCGGCTCACGGTCGATGTCCCAGACCTCCAGGGCGGTGCGTCCGATGAGCTGCCAGCCACCGGGCGACTCCCGGGGGTAGATGCTCGCGAACTCGCCGGCGATCGCCACCGACCCGCGGGGCACCCGGGTGCGGGGGTTGTCGCGTCGCGGCACCTGCAGCCGCTCGTCGCCGCCGACCATGTAGCCGAAGCCCGGGGCGAAGCCGCAGAAGGCCACCGTCCACGGCGTCCCGGTGTGGGCCTCGATGACCGCCCGCTCGTCGAGCCCGGTGAGGCGCGCGACCTCGGCGAGGTCCTCCCCGTCGTAGACGACCGGGACCTCGATCTCGCCCGTGGTCGCGCGGTGGTGGGTCCCGATCTCGATCGACCGGACCTGTCGGGCCAGGCTCTCGACGTCGGTCACCGACCGGTCGATGGTGAGGAGCAGCGTCGTCGCGGCCGGGATCATGTCGACCACGCCGTCCGGTAGGTCCTCCTCGAGGTGGGCGTACAGCGCGAGCACCTCGTCCATGTCGGACAGCTCGACGAGCAGGCCGGAGTCGGCGCAGGGCATGACCTTCACGCCGACTCCTGGGCGAAGGGGGTCAGGTCCACCTTGACCTGCTCCAGCGCGGCCCGCACCTGGCGCGCGATCTCGACGGCGCCCGGGCTGTCGCCGTGGACGCACAGCGACCCGGCCGGCGCGGGGACGACGCTGCCGTCGACGGCGACGACCTCCCCCTGCGTCGCGATGCGGACGCACCGCTGCGCGATCTCGGCGGGATCGTGGAGGACGGCCCCCGCCTCCCGGCGGGAGACGAGCGTGCCCTCGGGCGTGTAGGCCCGGTCGGCGAAGGCCTCGCCGACCGTCGTCAGTCCGGCCTCCTCCGCGAGCCGCAACCACGCCGACCCCGGCAGCCCGAGGACCGGCAGCGTGCGGTCGTACTGCACGACCGCGTCGACGACCGCCGCTGCCTGCTCCTCGTGGTGGACGATCGCGTTGTACAACGCGCCGTGCGGCTTGACGTAGCGCACCCGGGTACCGGCCACCTTGGCGAAGCCCTCCAGCGCACCGATCTGGTAGATCACGTCATCCGTGAGCTCGGCCGGCGCGATGTCGATGAAGCGCCGACCGAAGCCCGCGAGGTCGCGATAGCCCACCTGCGCGCCGATCGCCACGCCCCGCTGCGCCGCGCCCTCACAGCTGTGCCGCAGCACCGACGCGTCACCGGCGTGGAACCCGCAGGCGACGTTGGCGCTCGTCACCACCTCGAGCATCGCGTCGTCGTCACCGAGCGTCCACCGCCCGAAGCTCTCACCGAGGTCGGCGTTGAGGTCGATCTGCATCGTTGCTCCTAGTCGTCGGTTCGTGGTCGGGGGAGTGGGATCACTGCCAGAGGTCGACGATCCCGCTGAAGGACTGGTAGCCGAGGTAGATCGTCAGCAGGAAGATCGCCAGACCGATGTAGGCGAGCCACTTGGGGTAGTCGTACCCGCCCAGCAGGTCCTTGCGCCGCAGGGCGACCCAGATGAGGATGCCGAAGCCGAAGGGCAGGATCAGGCCGTTGAGCGCGCCGGCGAGGATGAGCAGGGTCGCGGGCGACTGACCGAGGGAGACGTAGATGACGGCCGAGATGAGGATGAAGAGCACGACGACCCACTGCCGGTGCTTGTTGATCGTCTCGTTGAACGTCGTGAGGAAGCTGACCGAGGTGTACGAGGCGCCGATGACGCTCGTGATGCTCGCCGCCCACAGGATGATGCCGAAGAGGCGCAGGCCGGCCTCCCCGAGAGCGGCCTCGAAGGCGACGGCCGGCGGGTTGTCGACGCCGATGAGGTTCACCCCACCGACGACGACACCGAGGATGGCCAGGAAGAGCAAGCCGCGCATGACGCCGGTGACGAGGATGCCGGTGATCGACCCCCGGCTGATCGCCGCGATCCGCACGGGGCCGGTGATGCCGGAGTCGACCATGCGGTGGGCGCCGGCGTAGGTGATGTAGCCACCGACGGTGCCGCCGATGAGCGTGGTGATGATGAGGAAGTCGACCTTGTCCGGCAGGACGGTCTGGGTGAGGGCATCGCCGTAGGGCGGGCTCGTGGCCACGGCCGCGTAGGCGACCATGCCGATCATCAGCACGCCGAGGACGACGACGATGCGGTCCATCGCGACGCCCGCCTTCTTGCTGACGAAGATCGCGATGGCGATGAGGGCGGAGATCGCGCCGCCGATCTTGGCGTCGGCGCCGAGCATCGCGTTGACGCCCAGCCCCGTCCCGCCGATGTTGCCGATGTTGAAGACGAGCCCACCGAAGACGACGAGGGCTGCGAGCACGTAGCCGAAGCCGGGGATGACCCGGTTGGCGAGGTCCTGGGCCCGCATGCCGGAGACGCCGATGACGCGCCAGACGTTCAGCTGCACCGCGATGTCGACGATGATCGAGACGAGGATCGCGAAGGCGAAGGCGGCGCCGAGCTCGGCGGTGAAGACGGTCGTCTGGGTGATGAATCCGGGTCCGATGGCGCTGGTGGCCATGAGGAACATCGCTCCGAGGAGCGCGCCCTTGGAGGCGGCGCCCGTGGCGGAGCCCGTGGTCTGGGCGGGTGGCGTGTCGGCCTGGGGGTCTGGAGCCTGCGTCATCGGGGTTCTCCTCCTCGGTCACCGGAACACCTCATTGTGCTCCTGATCACTCACGGTAGCGATTGTTCAACAATCCGGCAATACCCGGATCCGCTAGTCTCGATCCACGAGCCGCGACGAAGGGGTGGGCACGATGGGGCAGGACTGGCTCTCCGCACTGGAGTCCGAGCGCGGCTCGATGGAGCGCGCGAGCGCGAGCGCGAAGGTCGCCGAGGCCCTCCGCACGCGGATCATCGAGGGGGACCTGCAGCCCGGGACGCGGCTGTCGGAGGAGCGCATCGGCACCGCCCTGGGCGTCTCGCGCAACACGCTGCGCGAGGCCTTCCAGATCCTCGAGCACGAGCGGCTCGTCGTCCGCGAGTTCAACCGCGGAGTCTTCGTGCGGGCGCTGGAGAGCGCCGACGTGCGCGACCTCTACGCCTTCCGTCGGATCCTCGAGGTGGCGGCGGTACGGCAGGTCGCGACCGATGGCCCCGACCTGACCGCCCTGCACGCCGCGGTGGACGAAGGGAGCGCGGCCGCGGCCGCCGAGGACTGGCGCGCCCTCGGCTCGGCCAACATGCACTTCCACGAGGCGCTCACGGCGCTCGTCGGGAGCCGCAGGGTCGACGACGCCATGCGCCAGGTCCTCGCCGAGATGCGCCTGGTCTTCACGACGATGGCCGACCCGCGGACCTTCCACGAGCCCTACCTCGACGGCAATCGTCACCTGGCCGCCCTCCTGGCGCAGGACCGCTTCGACGAGGCCGAGAGCGAGCTGCTCGCCTACCTCGAGCGCGCCGAGACCCAGCTGCTCGAGGCCATGTCGACCCAGCCGTTTCCACCCGCACACCCCGGGTAGTGCCCCGTCGTCCCGACGACGAAGGAGCCCCGATGAGTGAGTCGGACATCGGCCACAGGGCCGCCGAGATGACGACCGGACCCGAGGGCGGCTTCCCCGCGCAGCAGCAGGCGCTCCCGGGGTCGACGACGGCCATGGAGCCCGTGCCCGACCACGGTGAGCAGAGCTGGGTCGGCAGGGGTCGCCTCGAGGGCCTGCGCACGCTGATCACGGGAGGGGACTCTGGCATCGGCCGCGCCGTGGCCATCGCCTTCGCCCGGGAGGGTGCAGACGTCGCGATCAACTACCTCCCCGAGGAGCAGGAGGACGCCGAGGACACGGCCGGCTGGGTCCGCAAGGCCGGCCGCACGGCCGTGCTCTGTCCGGCGGACCTCACCGAGCGACGGTCCTGCGACGAGGTCGTCGCCGCTGCAGTCGAGGGGCTGGGTGGCCTCGACGTGCTCGTCAACAACGCCGGCGTGCAGTTCGCCCGTGACGACGGACTCGAGGCGATGAGCGACGAGCGCATCGACCGCGTGCTCCGCACGAACCTGCACGCGCTCTTCTGGCTGACGCGAGCGGCGCTGCCGCACCTGGGTCGAGGGGCGAGCATCATCAACGTCAGCTCGATCCAGGCCTACGAGCCCTCCACCTCGCTGCTCGACTACGCCTCGACCAAGGCGGCGATCAACAACTTCACGGTCAACCTCGCCGCCGAGGTCGGTGCCCGGGGCATCCGGGTCAACGCCGTCGCCCCGGGGCCGATCTGGACCCCGCTGCAGCCGGCGACCCAGGAGGAGGCCAAGATCGAGGCCTTCGGTGCGGACACGCCGTTGGGTCGCGCCGGCCAGCCCGGCGAGCTCGCCGGTGCCTTCGTCTTCCTCGCCTCGCCGCGGGAGGCCTCCTACGTGTCGGGCACCGTCCTCGGCGTCACGGGTGGCAAGCCCGTCTTCTGAGGGGCCTGCCACCCGGCGAGCGGACGTCGACCGCAGAGACTCAGGACGCGGTGGCCCCGGCCCGTTGCGCGGCCCGGCTGCGCAACGCGAGGAGGCCGCCTCCGACGAGCGCCGAGATCAGCGAGCCGAGCAGGACGCCGATCTTGACGTGCTCGTCCGCGACGCTCGCGGCACCGTAGGACAGCTCACCCACGAGCAGCGAGACGGTGAAGCCGACACCGGCGACGAAGCCTATGCCGATCATGTCCGGCCACCGCAGCGACTCATCGAGCTGGAAGGCGGGCAACCGGCTGAGCAGGAAGGTCGTGACCGTGATGCCCACCGGCTTGCCGATGAACAGACCGGCGATGATGCCGATGGTGATGGGGTCCTGCAGGGCCGTACGGAACCCGTCGAGGCCGCCCACCGTCACCCCGGCCGAGAAGAAGGCGAACACGGGGACCGCGACGAGGGTGGTGAAGACCCCCCACTGGTCGGCGAGGTAGGCGGCGACACCGTCGTACACGGGTGTGCCGTCCTCGTCGACCGAGGACCGCACCCGGGCTCGTTGGGTGGCGATGACGGGCACCGTGAAGCCCAGCAGGACGCCGGCCACCGTGGCGTGGATGCCCGACGCGTGCACGAGTGCCCAGGTGAGCACGGCCAGTGGCACCAGGAGCCACCACGAGATCACCCCGCGCTGGGTGAGCAGCCCGAAGAGCACGAGCGGCACGAGGGCGAGGAGCAGCCACTGCAGCTGCAGTCCCTCGGTGTAGACGACGGCGATGATCGTGATCGCGATGAGGTCGTCGACGATCGCGAGCGTCAGGAGGAAGACCCGCAGCGCCGGAGGCAGGAATCGGCCGACCACGGCGAGGACCGCCACCGCGAAGGCGATGTCGGTGGCTGTGGGGATGGCCCAGCCCCGGAGGGCACCCTCCGAGTCGGACGCGAGCGCGATGGCCGTGAAGATCAGCGCCGGGACGGCCACACCGCCGAAGGCTGCCGCGATCGGTAGCGCCGCCTGCCGCGGGTTGCGCAGCTTGCCGGCGACGAACTCCTCCTTGAGCTCGAGGCCGACGACGAAGAAGAAGATCGCGAGCAACCCGTCCGCGGCCCACTCGCCGATGGTCAGGTCGAGGTGGATCGCGTGCGGTCCGAGGGTGAAGTCTCGGACGGAGGCGTAGATGTCGCTCACCGGTGAGTTGGCGAGCAGCAGGGCGATGACGGTGGCGCCGAGGAGGAGCGCACCGCCGACCGCGTCGTTCTGCGCGGTCGCGTGGACGCCGCGCCAGAGCTCGTGGGGAGCCAGACGGCTCGTGGATGGTGGGGACTGGGACATGTGTGACGACCTTGTCTGGAGGGAGCTGGGGCTGCGAGTGGCGCCAGCGGCGCCTCAGCCGCTTGGCGGCGGGCAGCCGGCGATCTCCCCGTGGGCATTGGTGCCCCACGTGCTGATCCAGCCATTGGTCCCCGGATGGAGCGTCGTGCGCTGCCACGGGCGCATGCACGCCTGCCCCGCGAGGACGCGGGGTCGCGGGACGGTGCGCGTCGTGGGACCGGTCACGTATGCAGTCTATGGACATGACGAAGGGGGACCACCGCGCGGGTCTCGGTCCACGAGCGCCCGGGGCGATCCCCCTTCGTCATGTCGGTGCCGGTCAGCGACCGGCGGCGTCCGTCGCGGCCGACTCCTCGGCGATCGCCTCGACGCCGTAGTCCTCCGGCTCCGCCTCCGGGATCTCGGTGCCGTGCAGCGAGGCACCGGCCGTCTCCTTGAGGAAGAGCAGGGCGACCATGCCGATGACGCAGGCGAGCATCATGTAGACGGCGGGGAACTCCAGGAAGCCCGTCGAACCGACGACCGCCTCGTTGATCGGGGCGGCGGTGCCACCGAAGGCCGCCGTGAAGACGTTGTACGTCACCGCGAAGCCGGCGAAGCGCACGCGGGCGGGGAACATGGCCGGGAAGGTCGCCGAGATCGTCGACAGCTGCGGGATGTACAGCAGGCCGAGGACCGCGAATCCGACGAGCGCGCCGACGAAGCTCTGGCCCATCAGCCAGTACATGGGCACGGCGAAGACGAACAGGCCGATCATCGAGAACCACCACATCCGGCGCCGGCCGACGATGTCGGAGTAGTGGCCGCACCACGGCAGCAGGGCCATCATGACCAGCTCGCCGACGAGGATGACGATGAGCGACTTGTCGCTGTCGAGGCCGATCTTGGTCTCGAGGTAGGTCGGCATGTACGTCAGCAGCGTGTAGTTGATGATGTTCAGCGGGATGACCAGGCCGGCCATCGTGAGCATCGGCTTCCAGTACTCGACCATGAGGTCGCGCAGGCCGTGGGTGGCCGACTCCTCCCGCTCGCCGGCGTCCTCGAGGTCCTGGTAGACGGGGGTCTCGTCGAGCTGCGATCGCAGGTACAGGCCGATCGCACCGAGCGGGCCGGCGACGAAGAAGTGGCCAGACCGACGGTCAGCAGCGCGACCGCACCCAGCGCCAGACGGACCACGAGGTGGCCCACCCGCACCAGCCGGTCCTTGTGCGCCAGACCGAAGAGCCGGCGGTGCACGGCGATCGGCAGCACGAGCAGGATGGTCGTGAGGAAGGCGAGCAGGACCAGGACCAGGTACAGGCCGCGCTGGGTGCCGTCCAGGTCGGCGAAGGCCGACTGGAAGGCAAGGTCAGGAGGAAGCCGGCGAGGACCTGCACGCCCGTCTGGAGGACGCGGAACTCCTGCAGCAGGTCGTTCCAGTTGCGGTCGGCGCGCTCGGCGGCCGTCTCGTCGCGGCCCGGTCCACCCTCGTCCTGGTTTATGGGCCTATCCTCCTCGCGTCGACCGCATCCGCATGGACGCGGCGTCGACGGGTAGGCCGATCGCGACCCACACCCCGACGAAGGGAGCACCTGATGACATCCGCCTCCGACACTTCAACGACCCGGCGCGTCGCCGTCCTCGTGGCGATGGAGGGCATCGAGCAGAGCGAGTTGACCGGGCCCTGGCAGGCCCTGCAGGACGCCGGGTGGCAGCCGGTGCTCGTCGCGCCGGACGAGGGCGAGGTACAGGCCTTCAACCACCTCGACGCGGCCGACACCTTCCCCGTCGACGTCACGTTGTCCACGGCGGTGGTCGACGACTTCGCCGGTGTGGTGCTGCCGGGCGGGGTGGCCAACCCGGACGCCCTGCGCCTGGACGAGTCCGCCGTGGCCTTCGTGCGAGAGGCCGTCTCGAGCGAGCGGCCGGTGGCGGCGATCTGCCATGCCATCTGGATGCTCGTCGAGGCGGACGTGCTCACCGGTCGGCGGGTCACCTCGTGGCCCAGCCTCCAGACGGACGTGCGCAACGCCGGTGGCACGTGGGTCGACGAGGAGGTCGTGCGTGACGGCCACCTCGTGACCAGTCGCAAGCCCGACGACCTGCCGGCCTTCAACGCAGCGCTCCTCGAGCTGCTCGGGTCCTGACGGCCCCGGCGTCCTCCTCGGCGCCGACGCGACACAGCGCGTCGGCGCCCAGGAGGGGGAATCGGTACTCGTCCCGCAGGGTGTCGAGGGTCAGCTCGTGCAGCTCGGGCCGGTGGGACGCGATCGCGTCCCGCACGAGCACCACCTCGAGGTCGAGGGCGAAGGCGTGCGCCGCCGTGAGCATGACGCAGGTGTGGGTCGAGACGCCGATGACGACGACCGCCTCGGCGCCGAGTCCCTCCAGGGTGGCCGCCAGCTCGGTCCCGACGAAGGCGTCGTCGCGCGTCTTGACGACCTCCACGGACCCCGAGAGGTCGAGCTCGGCGAGGTTGGCCGTGTGCGCTGCCCCCTCGAAGAGGAAGCCCTGGTCGTCCTGCAGCATCGTGAGCGTCCACGTCGAACGATCCCTGCGATGCACGGTGCGCACGTTGACCACGGGCACCGACTCGCGCTCGGCCCACCGCAGCGCCTGCCGCGAGCGACGCACGAGGTCCTCACGGCGCTCGGCGAGGGCGCCGTCCTCCAGGAAGGCCTCCTGCAGGTCGACGACCAGGAGCGCTGTGCGGTCCAGCGGAGCCCGCCACGGTGCGTGGCGCGCGGACGAGGTGGGGGTCATCCCCCCTTCGTACCCCGCGGTGCGCGCCTCATGCCGGGCGGTCGCATGGGACCGGTCGGGGCGGGTAGGGACCACGTACCCGAGACGAGAGGACGTGGACGAGATGCCAGAGCGCAAGCCGGGCCCCAGCGTCAAGGACGATGAGCTCTACGAGGAGTTGCGTGATGACGGGGCGAGCAAGGAAAAGGCGGCCCGCATCGCCAATGCCGCGGCCAACAACTCACGCTCCGAGGTCGGACGGCGGGGTGGTGAGGCCGGGTCGTACGACGACTGGACCGTCGACGAGCTGCGCGAGCGCGCCCGTGAGCTCGAGATCGAGGGCCGGTCGTCGATGGACAAGGACGCGCTGATCGACGCCCTGCGCAACCACTGAGGACGTGACGAAGGGGGAGGACCGGCCGGTCCTCCCCCTTCGCCTCGTGCGGTGGCTCAGTCCTCGGTGAGGACCGGGTACACCCCGTTTTCGTCGTGGACCTCACGGCCGGTGACCGGCGGGTTGAAGACGCACGCGCAGTGGATGTCCTCCTCGACGGTCACGGTGTGCTTGTCGGCGTCGTCGAGCATGTACATGACGCCCGGCTCGAGCACGTACTCCTCGCCGGTGTCCCGGTCGGTGAGCGTGCCCTTGCCCTGGTAGACGTACACGGCCTCCACGTGGTTGGCGTACCAGAAGTCGGACGAGGTGCCCGCCTTGAGGATCGTGATGTGGAAGCTGAAGCCGACCTTGTCCTTGGCCAGGACCATGCGGCGGCTCTGCCAGTTGCCGTGGGTGACGTCGTACTCGGTGCCGTCGAGGTCGTTGACGTTGAGGACCTTCATGCGGATCTCCTTGTCGTGCGGATGAGTTGGTGGACGAAGGGGGTCAGGCCGTCGCGCGTGCCGGTGCGCCGAGCACCTCGCGCGCGGCCTCCTCGAGCTGGTCGAGGCCGGCGGCCATCTCCTCCTCGGTGATGGTCAGCGGCGGCATGATCTTGACGACCTCGCTCGACGGACCGGAGGTCTCGACGAGCAGCTTGTGCGTGAAGGCCGCCTTGGCGATCTTTTCCGCGACCTCGAGGTCGCGGAAGGCGACGCCGGCCAGCAGGCCGCGGCCACGCAACTCGCTGCCCTCGGCGAGGCCGGCGATGACCTCGAGGCGCTCGGTCAGCTGCTGGGCGCGCGCCGCGACATTGCGCTCGAGGGCGTCGTCGGTCCAGTAGGTGCGCAGCGCCTTGGTCGCCGTGACGAAGGCGGGGTTGTGCCCGCGGAAGGTGCCGTTGTGCTCGCCGGGCTCCCAGTCGTCGACCTCGGGCTTCATCAGCGTCAGCGCCATGGGCAGGCCGTATCCGGAGATCGACTTGCTGATGGTGACGATGTCGGGGTCGAGGCCGAAGGGCTCGAAGGAGAAGAAGGTCCCGGTGCGGCCGCAGCCCGCCTGGACGTCGTCGATGATCAGCAGCACGCCGTGCTCCTGGCACAGGTCCTGCAGCTCCTTGAGCCACTCGCCGCGGGCGGCGTTGAGGCCGCCCTCACCCTGGACCGTCTCGACGATGACGGCCGCCGGCAGGTTGTGCCCGGAACCGCTGTCTGCCCAGATGCGCTTGAGCCAGGCGAAGTCCGAGGTCTCGCCGTGGATGTAGTCGTCGTAGGGCGCCGAGGTCGCGTGGTAGAGCGGCGTGCCGGCACCGGCCCGCTTGAACGCGTTGCCGGTCACGGCGAGCGAGCCGAGCGTCATGCCGTGGAAGGCGTTGGTGAAGGAGACGACCTCCTCGCGGCCGGTGACCTTGCGAGCGGTCTTCAGCGCGGTCTCGACCGCGTTGGTCCCGGTCGGCCCGGGGAACTGGATCTTGTGCGTCATGCCGCGCGGCTCGAGGATCAGCTCGGTGAAGGTCTCGAGGAACTCACGCTTGGCCTTGGTGTGCATGTCCATCGAGTGGGTGACGCCATCGCGGGAGATGTACTCGATGAGCGCCTCCTTGAGGACGTCGTTGTTGTGCCCGTAGTTGAGGGCACCGGCGCCGGAGAAGAAGTCGGTGTAGCGCTCGCCGTCCTCGGTCGTCTGGTACGGGCCCTTGGAGGTGTCGAAGACGACGGGCCAGTTGCGGCAGTAGCTGCGCACCTCCGACTCGCGCTGGGTGAAGATCTCGGTGGCGGGGTTGCTCATGACGTGGTCCTTCCGGGGGAGGATCGGTACAGGGGTGGTCTCGTGGGTGGCCGGGTCAGAACGGTCCGATGCGGTGCAGCACCTCCGGCTCGTGCCCCGGGTCGGGGAAGTGGGACTCGACGAAGAGGTCGATCTCCTCGTGCTGGGCGTCACGGGTCCGGGCAAAGCGCGCAAACAGTGCGCGGGAGGCCTCGTTGTCGTCGGTGATCGTCGTCTCGAGCATCGTCACGTCCGGGACGGTCTGCGCCAGGTGGTCGAGCATCCGACCGGCGAGTCCGTGACCGCGCTGGTCCGCGTCGACCGCGACCTGCCACACCATGAGGGTGCCGGGGGAGTCGGGGCGGACATAGCCGCTGACGAATCCGACCACCCGGCCCTCGCGCTCGGCGACGACGCTCGTCGCGGCGAAGTCACGTGCCCACAGCAGGTAGGCGTAGCTGGAATTGAGGTCGAGTGTCTGGGAGTCCCGGGCCACGCGCCACATCTCGCCGCCGTCCTCGATGGACGGTCGACGCAGGATGAACGGGGACGACTGGGAGCTCTGGCGGGGTGTCTCTTCGTCGTTGGTCACCTGTTTCAACCTAACGTGACCTGCTGACAGATCAAATCACGGCCCGGCCACTTCGCCCAGATCCGTTGCGGCACAGGGCAATTCGTCGTTTCGTGATCCGAGACACCCCGGCGTCCCCAGCGGCGGAGGAGACCTGGGTCACCCCGGACGGTGCTGCAGGGACTGCGCCATCCGCTCGATCGCACGGGTCAGGATCTGCGGCGAGGTGGCGAAGTTGATCCGTGCGAACCCGTCGCCGGCACCGAAGGGCAGACCCGACATCAGTGCGACCTGGCCGACCTCGAGGAAGTGCTTGGCCGGGTCGGGCCCGAGATCGAGCGCGCGGCAGTCGAGCCACGCCAGATAGGTCGCCTCCACGGGTCGCCACGAGACCTGCGGCAGGTGCGTCGCGAGCAGCTGCGAGAGCAGGGTGCGGTTGGCGTCGAGGTCGGCGACGAGGTCGGCCAGCCAGTCGCGGCCGCCACGAAGTGCCGCGGTGTGGAGCCGCACCCCGAGGTGACTCGTCGTGTACTCCAGGCTCGCCGGCAGGGCTCGCATGGCGTCGTCGGCACCTGTCCCGCCCATGAGGACGCCGGACTTCGCGCCGGCGAGGTTCCACCCCTTCGCCGGGGAAAACACCGCGAGGCCGGACTGTGCCTCCGGCAGGGAGAGCAGGGGCGTGAAGCTCGCCCCGGGCAGGACGAGCGGGGCGTGGATCTCGTCGCTGACGATCCGCACGCCGTGCCGCTCCGCCGCTCGGGCGACCTCGGCGAGCTCGGCTCGGGCGTGCGCCGCGCCCGTCGGGTTGTGCGGATTGGACAGCAGCAGCGCTCCCCGGCCGCCGGCGGCGAAGGCGACGGCCAGGGCCGCGGGGTCGAGCCGGCCCGTCGGGCCCATGGGGACGGGCACGAGGCGGCGACCGCACTCGCGCACGGCGGCGTGGAAGGGGGGATAGACGGGGACGGTGATGTAGACGGGGTCGTCGGGGCGGGTCAGGGCGGTGAGCCCGGCGCGGACCCCGGCCATGACGTCGGCCACCGGGCGCATGCGGCCCGGCTCCACCCGGACGTCCCACTCGTCGTAGAGGTCCGCCACGGCCTCGGTGTAGGGCGGGATGACGGGGTAGCCGAGGTCGCCCTCGCGGGCGATGCGCTGCAGCTCCTCGACCACGGCGGGAGCCGGCGCGACGTCCATCTCGGCGATCCAGAGGGGCAGGACGTCGGACCCGTGCAGCTGCCACTTGATGCTCTGGCGGCGGCGCAGGTCGGCCTCGTCGACGGTGAGGACGCGGCGGTGCATGGCTCCACTCTGGCAGGCGGCCGACCACTTACGCTGGTGCGCGTGGCCACGAGGCCACCGTGTCCCGGACCGGAAGGAGAGGCGCGTGCGGCCCGACCAGCCCGAGGGCGACTCCTCCCGGGACGTCCCTCCTCCCGAGGACCTGGGTGAGGGCGAGGAGGACTACGCGGACGCCCGCGGACTGCCCCAGCCCGCCCGGCGGCGCGATGCGTCGATGACACTGCTCACCTCGATGCTCGAGCGTCCGCTCGATCCCGGGTACCAGGCCGCCGCCGACGCGAGGGTGGCGCAGGGGTTGCCCGCGAGCACGGGGACGCGGCGGGTGCGGCTGCTCGTGGCCCTGCTGCTCATCGGCCTGATGATCGGGGTGAGCACGGCCGCCCTGAGGGACCGTGACGGCGCCCGCACCGCGGCGCGCGCGGACCTCATCCGGCAGATCGAGGAGCGACAGGCCGTCGTCGACGAGCGCGACACCACGGTGCGCTCCCTCCAGCAGGAGGTCGATGCCGCGACCGCCCAGCTCGACCCGGATCTCGTCGGCACCCGGCGTGAGGAGCTCGAGGCACGTCGGGTGACGAGCGGCCTCGCGGCCGTGTCCGGGCCCGGCCTGCGCATCACGCTCGACGACGCGCCCGGCACCGGCACGACTGCCGACGGCGACCCGCGCACCGGTCTGCAGGACGAAGGTCGGGTCCAGTCCCGCGACATGCAGCTGGTGACCAACGGTCTGTGGGCGGCCGGCGCCGAGGCGATCGCCATCAACGGGCAGCGGTTGACCTCGCGCACCGCGATCCGCTTCGCGGGCGAGGCGATCCTCGTCAACTTCCGACCGCTCACCCGGCCCTACACGATCGAGGCGGTCGGTGACCCGACGCAGATGCAGGCCGCCTTCGCCGAGAGCCCGGCCGGTTCGTACCTCAACGGCCTGCGCAACAACTACGGCATCCAGACCTCGTTGACCACGCAGGACGATCTCGAATTGCCGAGCGCGGTCAACGTCAGCACCCGTGAGGCCGAGGTCGTCCCGGACGGCGAGCCCGCCCCTCGGATGACCCCGATGAAGAAGGAGACCCCGTGATCCCCGCCCTGGGCCTCGTGGCCGGCATCGTGCTCGGTCTCGTCCTGCAACCGGACGTGCCGGTGTGGATGCAGCCATACCTGCCGATCGCGGTGATCGCCGCGCTCGATGCCGTCTTCGGCGCCGTCCGGGCGACGCTGGACGGCATCTTCGACGACAAGGTCTTCGTCGTCAGCTTCTTGTCCAATGTCGTGGTCGCCGCCTTCATCGTCTTCCTCGGCGACCAGCTCGGGGTGGGCTCCCAGCTGTCCACCGGTGTCGTCGTCGTCCTCGGCGTGCGGATCTTCTCCAACGTGGCCTCGATCCGCCGTCACCTCTTCAAGGCGTGACCGGCATGGCGGACGAGACGAAGGGAGCCCCGCCCGAGGGGGTGACCGAGGAGACCGACGTGCGCGCCACGGCGCAGACCCCCGAGACTACGAAGGGGGCCGAGGGCCCTGACACGACGAAGGGGGCCACAGTCCCCGACGACGTGACCGATGGTGTGGGCCCGGGTGCGACGGAGCGCACGGCGACGCCGGCGCAGGGTGCGCGCAGTGCCTGGCGCCGGATGTACCGCATGGCCCGCCCCCGGGCCACCAGGGCCAATGCCTTCGCGCTGCTGCTCGCGGGTCTGCTCGGCTTCGCCATCGCCACCCAGGTGCGCCAGACGCAGGCGCAGGGCCTCGAGGACCTGCGCCAGGACGAGCTGGTGCGCATCCTCGACGACGTCACTCAGAACGGTTCGCGTCTCGACGACGAGATCACCGAGCTGCAGGCCACGCGCGACGGCCTCGTCGACAGCGACGCGAGCTCACCCGAGGCCATCGCCGCGGCGCAGGAGCGCGCCGACACGCTGGGCATCCTCGCCGGCACGGAGCGGGCCACCGGCCCCGGCATCCGGATGCGGATCGAGGACGCTGACGGCCAGATCGACGCCGCAGCGGTCCTGGACGCGGTGCAGGAGCTGAGGGATGCCGGGGCAGAGGCGATGCAGATCGGTGACGTGCGCGTCGTGGCGAGCACGTGGTTCCGAGACGCCGACGGCGGGGTCGAGGTCGACGGCACCCGGCTGGAGGCCCCGTACGAGTTCTTGGTCATCGGTGACCCCCAGACGATGAGCTCCGCGATGGAGATCCCGGGCGGCGTGTCGGAGTCCGTGCGCAGCAAGGGAGGGGAGGTGACGATCACCGAGTTCACCTCCATCAACGTGGAGGCGTTGCACAGCGATTCATCGCCTCGTTACGCTCGCCCCGTCCCGGAGCCGTCCGACGGCTCGAACTGATCGTGCTCGATGAGGAGAGAGATGACCGACGCCAGCTATCCCGAGGACCTGCGCTACTCCAGCGACCACGAGTGGGTTCGTGAGACCGGGGACGGCACCGTCCGGGTCGGCATCACCCACTACGCCCAGGAGGCGCTCGGCGACGTCGTGTACGTCAGCCTCCCGGCCGTCGGTGACGTCATCGAGGCCGGCGACTCGTGCGGCGAGGTCGAGTCGACCAAGTCCGTCTCGGACCTCTACGCGCCCCTCGGCGGCACCGTGACCGCCGTCAACGAGGCGCTGGACGCCACGCCGGAGCTGGTGAACTCCGACCCGTACGAGCAGGGCTGGATGTACGAGCTGCAGCTCGCGGACGGTGCCGACACCTCCGCGCTGCTGGACGCGGCCGCCTACCAAGCCGAGATCGGCTGACCACACGCACGACCGTGACCGGCCCGCTGTCGGGCCGGTCACGTAGGCTTGATCACGTTGAGACGACAGGAGGGAGCGCTGGATGAGCGACAACGACGCCAATCGGCCCGCACGACAGGACCCGGCGACGCAGCAGTTCACGGGTATCGAGAGCAGCCAGCCTGCCGACCTGCCGGACTCCGACTACCACCTCAGCCGCGAGGAGCAGGCGACCGTCGATGCCCTGCACCCGGGCACGGCCTTGCTGATCGTGCTGCGCGGCCCCAACACCGGCGCCCGCTTCTTGCTCGACGACGCCGAGGTGACGACCGGGCGCGGCCCGGACAGCGACATCTTCCTCGACGACGTCACGGTCTCGCGCAAGCACGCCGTGTTCTCCCGTGAGGACCAGGGCTTCGGTGTGCGCGACGTGGGCTCCCTCAACGGGACCTACGTCAACAAGGAGCGCATCGACCAGAGCAGCCTGCGCACCGGTGACGAGGTCCAGATCGGCAAGTTCCGCCTCGTCTACTACGCCAGCTCCTCTGCCGGCTGACCTTGGCTGACGACCGCCTCGGCATCGGCGCCCTCATCCGGCAGCTCGAGGGCGAGTTCCCGGACGTCTCGATCAGCAAGGTCCGCTACCTCGAGGCAGAGGGCCTGGTGACACCGGCCCGCACTCCGTCGGGGTACCGCAAGTACTCCACCGACGACGTCGCGCGCCTGCGGTTCGTCCTGGCGGCCCAACGGGACCGCTTCTGGCCGCTGAAGGTCATACGTGAACGGCTCGATGCGATGGACCGCGGACTCGACGTCAGCGATGACGGCGAGATCGCGCCCCCGACGCCGGACGGTGCGACGACCGACGGCCGGCTCGACGCGCCACGGCACCGCCCGCTGCGGTTGACCGCCATCGAGCTGCAGCACGCCGCCGACATCGACACCGGCACCTTCCGCGAGCTCGTCTCCTACGGCTTGCTGCCCAAGCAGCGCACGCACTTCGACGAGGCGGACCTGGAGGTCACCCGGGCCTGTGGCGCACTCGTCGATGCCGGTATCGACGTGCGGCACCTGCGACCGTTCAAGAGCGCCGCGGAGCGCGAGGTCGGACTGGCCGAGCACGTCCTGGGCCGACGTGCCCTCCGGGGCAGCGGTGCCGACGCCGACGGAGTGGACGACCAGACGGTGCGACGGCAGGTCCTCGAGGACTGCCTCGACCTGCACGTGGCCCTCGTGCGACGAGGGCTGGGCGACCCGGACTGACCGAGGGATACGGTAGGAGGGTGAAGTCGCTCGACGTGCTCGGTGTCCGGGTGGAGATGCCCACCTCCCAACCGATCGTGCTCCTGAGGGAGCGCGACGGAGGTCGGCACGTCCCCATCTGGATCGGCGCCGCAGAGGCGACCGCCATCGCCTACGCCCAGGAGGGCGTCGTCCCGCCGCGGCCGCTCACCCACGACCTGCTGGTCGACGTCATCGCCGCCGTGGGTCGCCAGCTGGTGACGGTCCGCATCGACGCCGTGCTCGAGGGCGTCTTCCACGCCACCCTCGTGCTCGACGACGCGACCGAGATCTCCTCGCGCACCTCCGACGCGGTGGCGCTGGCCCTGCGCACGGGCGCCGAGATCGTGGCGTCCGACGAGGTGCTCGACGAGGTCGGCATCGAGTCCTCCGACGAGGAGGAGGACGAGGTCGCGAAGTTCAAGGAGTTCCTCGACGAGGTCTCGCCCGAGGACTTCGAGGCGCCCGGCGAGGACCCGCCCGCGAGCTGACCGCGGCGGGTCGCGACCCGATCGTTATCCGACACGGGCGCCCCCTTCGCGGCGAGGATGATTGACGACCCGCGCGCGGCGCCGTAGCGTCGAAGACACACCGGTACAACACCGGTGTCATTCCCATCCGATCAGGTTGGGACCGACGGGTGAGGCGGGAGGGCGCAGTGGACGCCACCAACGACGAGGGCAGGACTTCGGTCCGCTCCCAGGGTGTGCTCTTCGACGACGACCTGCCCGAGCTGTCCGACGACATCGGCTACCGGGGTCCGGCAGCGTGCAGCGCCGCCGGCATCACCTACCGGCAGCTCGACTACTGGGCTCGCACCGGTCTGGTCGAGCCCTCCGTCCGCGGAGCTGCCGGTTCCGGTAGCCAGCGCCTCTACGGCTTCCGGGACATCCTCGTGCTCAAGGTCGTCAAGCGACTGCTCGACACCGGTGTCTCGCTGCAGCAGATCCGCGTGGCGATCAACCACCTGCGCGAGCGCGGGGTCGAGGATCTGGCCCAGATCACCCTGATGAGCGACGGCGCCAGCGTCTACGAGTGCACCTCCGCGGATGAGGTCATCGACCTCGTCCAGGGCGGTCAGGGGGTCTTCGGTATCGCGGTCGGCCGCGTCTGGCGGGAGGTCGAGGGCTCGCTGCTCGAGATCCCGAGCGAGCGCATGGCCGACGACGATGCTGCACCCACCGAGCTGCCGGGCGACGAGCTGTCCGCCCGCCGCCGCGCCAAGCTCGCCTGAGCCACGATCGGCGGTCTGCCGCTGATAACCTGAGGCCGCTGCTCACCCCGCGGGGGAGAGTCCCCGCGCACTGGTCGCGGGGCGCCGAAGGGGCAAATCTCCCCGGAACCTCTCAGGCGCCAGGACCCCGCGGATCAGGCACCTCTGGAGCGTCCCGGCGCGACAGAAGGGGAGGCTGACTTCGTGTCCACCCACGTCCAAGGGAGCCTCATGAGCGCCTCGTCCCCCCTGTCCGAATTCGTCGGTCGTCACGTCGGTCCCCGCCAGGACGACGTCGAGCAGATGCTGGCCGCCATCGGCCGGCCGAGCCTCGACGCCCTGTGCGATGCGGCCGTCCCGGGAGCGATCCGGCAGACGCAGGCGCTGACGATCGAGGCCTCGCCGAGCGAGCTGGCCGTCGTCGAGGAGCTGCGCGGTCTCGCGGCGAAGAACACCGTGCTCACCTCGATGATCGGGCTGGGCTACTACGGCACGGTCACCCCGTCGGTCATCCAGCGCAACGTGCTGGAGAACCCCGCGTGGTACACCGCCTACACGCCCTACCAGCCGGAGATCAGCCAGGGCCGGCTCGAGGCACTCCTCAACTTCCAGACCGTCGTCGCCGACCTGACCGGTCTGCAGACCTCCGGGTCCTCGCTCCTCGACGAGGGCACGGCCGCCGCCGAGGCGATGACCGTCATGCGCCGCTCGAGCAAGGCGCCGAAGGACGCCGTCATGGTCGTCGACGCCAACACCTTCCCGCAGACACAGGCGGTCATCAGCACGCGTGCGGTGCCCCTCGGCCTCGACGTCGTCGTGGCGGACCTGACCGGTGTCGCGTCGGCCGACGAGCTGCGTGCCGCGGCCGGCGGCCGCGAGGTCTTCGGTGTCCTCCTCCAGTACCCCGGTGCGGACGGGCTCATCAGCGACTGGCGGGCCCTGACCGAGGCGGCGCACGAGATCGGCGCCCTGGTCACTGTCGCAGCCGACCTGCTGGCCCTGACCCTGCTCACGCCCCCCGGGGAGTGGGGCGCCGACGTGGCCGTCGGAACCACCCAGCGGCTGGGTGTGCCGATGGCCTTCGGAGGACCGCACGCCGGATACATGTGCGTGCGAGCCGGTCTCGAGCGCACCCTGCCCGGACGCCTCGTGGGTGTCTCGGTCGACGCGGCCGGCCGGCAGGCCTACCGGTTGGCGCTGCAGACGCGTGAGCAGCACATCCGCCGCGACAAGGCGACGAGCAACATCTGCACCGCGCAGGTCCTCCTCGCGGTCATGGCGTCGATGTACGCCGTGTACCACGGCCCCGACGGGCTGCGGGCGATCGCCGAGCGCGTCCATGGCACGGCCGTCGGCCTCGCGGACCGGCTGCGGACCGCGGGCGTCGACGTGGCCGACGGGCCGTGGTTCGACACGCTGCGCATCACCGTGCCGAGTGCGGACACCGCCGTCGCGGCCGCTCTCGAGGTGGGCGTCAACATCTGGAAGGCCGACGAGACCACCGTCCTGATCTCCGTCGACGAGACGACCGACCCGGGCGAGGTGGCGGCCGTCGCCGGGGCCCTGGTCGCCGACGGTGGCGGGGCCGACGCGCACGAGGTCGACGCGTCGCACGCGCCCCGCGTGACGCCGAACTGGCCGGACCACCTGGTGCGCACGAGCGAGTACCTGACCCACCCCGTCTTCCACGCGCACCGCAGCGAGACCGCGATGCTGCGCTACCTGCGTCGGCTCTCGGACCGGGACTTCGCGCTCGACCGGGGCATGATCCCGCTCGGCTCCTGCACGATGAAGCTCAACGCCACGACCGAGATGGTCGCCATCACGTGGCCCGAGTTCGCCGGCCTGCACCCCTTCGCTCCCGATGACCAGACGGTCGGCATCCGCGAGCTCGTGGGTGAGCTCAGTGACTGGCTGAGCGAGGTGACCGGGTACCACTCGGTCTCGTTGCAGCCCAACGCCGGATCCCAGGGCGAGCTGGCCGGACTCCTGGCCATCCGGGCCCACCACGCCGCCACCGGCCACGCCGAGCGCAACATCTGCCTCATCCCCGCCAGCGCGCACGGGACCAACGCGGCCTCGGCCGTCATGGCCGGCATGAAGGTCGTCGTCGTCAAGACCGCCGATGGTGGCGACATCGACATGGACGACCTGCGGGCGAAGATCGACAAGCACCGGGACGACCTGGCGGCCATCATGGTCACCTACCCGAGCACGCACGGTGTCTTCGAGGACACGATCAGCGAGCTGTGCGCCCTCGTCCACGACGCGGGCGGGCAGGTCTACGTCGACGGTGCGAACCTCAACGCTCTCGTCGGTCTCGCGCAGCCGGGCAAGTTCGGCGCGGACGTCAGCCACCTCAACCTGCACAAGACCTTCTGCATCCCGCACGGCGGCGGTGGCCCCGGTGTCGGACCGGTGGCCGTGCGCGAGCACCTGGCGCCCTACCTGCCCAACCACCCGCTGGCCCCGGCCGCCGGACCGGCCACCGGTGTGGGTCCGATCAGCGCCGCACCGTACGGCTCAGCGGGCATCCTGCCGATCTCGTGGGCGTACGTGCGCCTCATGGGCGGGGCCGGTCTGGCGCGGGCCACCCAGGTCGCGGTGCTCAACGCCAACTACGTCGCGCACCGACTGGGTGAGCACTACCCGGTGCTCTACTCCGGCCCGGGCGGCATCGTCGCCCACGAGTGCATCCTCGACCTGCGCACGATCACCAAGGAGACGGGGGTGACCGTCGACGACGTCGCCAAGCGCCTCATCGACTACGGCTTCCACGCACCGACGATGAGCTTCCCGGTCGCGGGCACCCTGATGGTCGAGCCGACCGAGTCCGAGGACAAGGGCGAGATCGACCGGTTCTGCGACGCGATGATCGCCATCCGCGAGGAGATCGATGCCGTGGCCGCCAGCGGTGACGTCGAGTCCTCGGTGCTGCGCAACGCGCCGCACACCGCGGCCGACCTGGCAGGGGAGTGGACCCACTCCTACGACCGCGCCTCGGCGGTCTTCCCCGTCGGGGTCGAGGCTGCCGACAAGTACTGGCCGCCGGTCTCGCGCATCGACGGCGCCTACGGTGACCGCAACCTCGTCTGCTCCTGCCCGTCACCGGAGGAGCTCGCCGAGCAGGACTGACCCGGGTCGGACCGGGTCGGACCGGCCCGACCGCCACGTGACCGCGCATCTCCCCGGGGAGATGCGCGGTCACGTGCGTCAGGGCGCGCATCTCCCCGGGGAGATGCGCGTATTAGGGGGCAGGCTCAGGCCACGGAGTCGACTGCGCCGGACCCGTCCGCGCCGGTCCCGGCTGCGTCCGCCCCGTCGAGCACGGTGATCGTCGACCCGTGCTGGCTCTTGTCGACCCGCACCTGGGTCGTGATGCGCGAGCGCATCTCCGCCACGTGACTGACCAGACCCACGGCGCGGCCACCGTCGCGCAGACCATCGAGCACGTCGAGGACCTGCTCGAGACTGTCCTCGTCGAGACTGCCGAAGCCCTCGTCGACGAAGAGGGTGCCGAACTCCTGACCGCCCGACTCCTCACGGATGGCATCGGCGAGGCCGAGTGCCAGGGCGAGCGAGGTGGTGAAGGACTCGCCGCCGGAGAGCGACCCGGTCGGGCGTTCCCGACCGGTCCACAGGTCGCGCACGAGCAGGCCCAGGCCGCCGCGTCGCTGCCCTCGCGCGGATGCGTCGTCATGGACGAGCTCGTAGCGCCCGTCGGCCATGGAGGCGAGGCGTTCATTGGCCAGGGCGACGATGCGCTCCAGCCGCGCTGCCAGGACATAGGTCGACAGCCGCATCCGCTTGTCGTTGTCGCTGCTCGTCCCGGTGACGAGGTCGGCCATGCGTCGCACGAGCGTGGCCTCCTCCACCCGGGGGCCGAGGTCGGCGCACGTGCTGCGGATGAGGTCGGTGGTGCGCGCGAGCTGACGTCGCGTCGCCTCGGCCGTGGCCTCCACGCGCCCGGCCTCATCGGCCGCTGCGCGAGCAGCCCGGGCCGCAGACTCGAGCTCCGTGAGCGCCGGCTCGGGTGCATCGAGGGCATCGATGACAGCCGGGTCCTGCAGCACCGAGCGGACCGCCGCCAGACGCTGCTCGTGCCCCTCCACCTGCTCCTGCAGCCTGGACAGCCCCCTTCGATCCAGTGCCGCGGCGCGGACCTCATCGGCCCCCGCCAGCTCGTGCTCGCGGAACGCCTCCGCGAGACGCTCGTCGGCCTGGGCCAGCTCGGCCGCACAACGGTCGCGCTCATCGGTGGCGTGCACGAGCGTCGTGACCAGCCGGATGCCGTGGCGGTGCTGCTCGGTCAGGGACAGGCGGGCCTGCTCGAGGCCGTCGACGCCAGTGGGATCCACGTCGGCGAAGGATGGCGGGTCTGGCGCCAGGGACGTGCACGGGCACTCCCGGGCGTGCTCCTGCATCAGCGCCGACAGACGCTCCGTGCCAGCCGCGAGCTGCTCGAGGACCTGCTCGCTGCGGACGACGAGGTCGGCTGCGGTGCGCTCGGCCGAGCGCACCCGGGCCACCGCGGTCTCGACGGAGGCCTCGTGCCGGGTGACGTCGATGCGGGCGGCCTCGGCGCGGTTCGCCACCGGACGCAGCGCCTGCACCTCCTGCGACAGGGTGTCGTGCCGGCGCACCTCGGCAGCCGGGTCGCCGAGGTCGGTGCCCTCGTCGGCATGGTGACGGCCGACCAGTGCGTCGATGCCCTCGCGCTGCACCTCGACGCGGGCGACGAGCGCAGCCCGCTCGTCCGCCGCGCGCGCGTGGTCGCGCTCGGCCGCCGCGGCCGACAGCTCGGCGGCCTCGATCTCGTCGGGCGTGACGACTCGCGCGGCCTGCGCGGGGGAGGGGTGCTCGGTCGCGCCGCACACGGTGCAGGCGCGTGCGTCCTCGAGCTGGGCGGCGAGCTCGCCGGCCATGTTGTCCAGCCGCGCCTCGACGAGGTCCTGGACCCGCTCGCGCAGGTCCAGTGCGCGCTGACGCAGCGACTGGGCGTGGTCGGTCGATGCGTGCAAGGCGACCTCGGTGGCGCGCAGCTCCTCGCGTGCCGTGATGACCGCGGCGAGCACGTGCACCCGGTCCGTCAGCTCCTCGAGTCGGACCGCACTGCGCTCGGCCTCGTCCCTCCGCTCGACAGCCTCGGCCAGGGACTCACGCGCACGTGCGAGCGCCTGCGCGGCCTCCTCGACCCGGCGGGCCTGCTGCTCTGCCGATGCCTCGACCTCGGGAGCCTCGAGCCCCAGACGCTGCAGCGTCTCGGACTCGTGCTGCGCCCGGGTGAGGAGCACGTCGTGCCCACGCACCTGGTCCAGCCAGGTCGCCGGCTCGACCGGGAGAGGCGTGGTCATGACCTCTCCAGCACGCAGGTGCGCGTGGGTCGCAGCGGCCAGTCGATCGTGCGCGCGGTCGCGGGCCTCGACGAGAGGGAGCACCACGCCCGCGGTGCGGGCTCGCTCGAGCGCGAGCCGACGGGTCCGGTGCTGCGGTGCCGCGTCCTCGAGCGCCCCGAGATCGGCCCGGGCCCGCTCGCCCCGACTGCGCAGGGCGGCAACCTGCCGGGCCGCGTCGAGGGCCGCCGCAGCCGCGTGGTCGGCACGGCGGGCCTCATCACCGCGCGCCATGACCTCGCTCAGGTGGGTCTCGTACCCCGTGGCGACCTCGTCGAGCGCCGGCCCGAGTGCCGACGGCGCCAGCTCGGTCCACGGCTGGTCCGGCTCGGGCAGGTCGAGCGGCATCCCGCTCAGCAGCTCCACGAGGTGCGCGACGTGCCCGCCGAGGCGTGCCCGGCCCTCCTTGACCGTGCCCTCCAGCTGCTGGCGTCGCTCGACCAGATGGGTCTCGACCCCGGTGTAGTCGGTGATGTCGAAGAGGCGCTCGAGCACCTCACGCCGCTCCTCGTCGGTGGCGCGCAGGAATGCGGCGAAGTCACCCTGCGGGAGCAACACCACGCGACGGAACTGGTCCATGCCCATGCCGAGGAGGTCGTCGAGCACCTGGGCGGTCTCGTCGATGCGGGTGCTCAGGGTCGACCAGCCGCTCCCGGAGCGCTCCTCGAGCTGCACCCCAGCCGGCTCGGTCGTCGTCCCCGTGCCCCGCCGCTTGGGACGCTCGTGTGCCGGGTGCCGCCGCACACGCAGGCGACGACCCCCGATCGTCAGCTCCAGCTCCACACGTGTGGGCACCTCGTCCGGCGCGTGCTGGCTGCGCAGGGCACCGGCGACGCGGTCGCCGGGCACGTTGGCGTAGAGGGCGAAGCAGATCGCGTCGAGCAGGCTCGTCTTGCCCGAGCCGGTCGGGCCGTGGATGAGGAACAGGCCGGCCGCGCCGAGCCGCTCGAGGTCGAGCTCGACCGTCCCGGCGAAGGGGCCGAAGGCAGAGGCCGTCAGCCGGTGCAGCCTCATGCCGCGCCTCGGCGTCGGGTGCGTCCTCGCTCCTCGGCGGCGTCCTGCCCACGGCGACCCGCCTCCAGGGCGGACTGGAGCAGACCGCGCTCGGACTCGTCCGCTGCGGCGCCCTGCCGGACGTCACCGACGAAGTCGCAGCACACCTCGATGGGCTCGCGACGACGCACCCGGGCCGCATAGCTGCGCACGGGGGCGACCTGACCGCTCGGCTCGAAGGCCAGCTTGAGCAGGTGGGGGAAGCGACGCCGCAGGCGGTCCAGCGCGCCCACCGGCCGGACGGGGTCGGTGAGCGTCGCCATGACCCAGCAGGCCTCGGCAGCGTCGTGCTCGCGACTGGACAGCAGATCGTCGAGGTCACCCCGCAGGACGGCGAGCTCGCGGTGCACCGGCGCCGCGACGGTCTCGACGGCGACGCTGCCGTCGCCGTCCAGGGTCAGCAGGAGCGACCCCTTGGCCTGACCGGCCTCACCGAAGGACATCGCCACGGGCGACCCGCTGTAGCGCGTCGTCTCGCCGACCTGCTGCGGCCGGTGCAGGTGGCCCAGGGCGGCGTACGCGACTCCGTCGAAGGTGCTCACCGGGACCATCGCGACGCCTCCGGAGGTGATGTCGCGCTCGGACTCGCTCTCGGCCCCTCCGCTCGCGAAGCAGTGGGCCATCGCGACGGTGCGTGGTCCGCGCGTGGCGGCGTCGGCACGCACCCGCGCCATCGCGGCGGCGAGCACCGCCTCGTGCGAGCGCCGCGACACCCCGAGCTCGTCGGTGACGGTGACGGAGGTCGGCTCGAGATAGGGAAGGGGGTAGATCGCCGCGTCGCCGACGAGGACCGGGGACCCCACGGAGGCGACGTCGGAACGGATGTGCAGCCCGGCGCGGGAGAGCAGGTCGGAGGCGAAGCCGAGTCGGATCGCCGAGTCGTGGTTGCCACTGGAGAGGACCACCTGCGCCCCCGCGTCGATGAGTCGGGTGACCGCCTCGGAGAGCAGGCGCACTGCGTCGGGAGGAGGCAGCGCACGGTCGTACACGTCGCCGGAGACGAGGACGGCGTCGACCGTCTCCGAGCGCACGACGTCGACCAGGTGGTCCACGTACTCCGCCTGGGCGGGCAGCAGCCCCACACCGTGGAACGAGCGTCCCAGGTGCCAGTCGGAGGTGTGGATCAACTTCATGGTCCCCACGCTATGAGGGCCCACCGACAACGCCGTGGCGCGACACCCCCTTCGCCCGCAGTCGGGTGGGGCGGCCCCCTGCGCCGCCCCACCC